>NZ_JBEYZY010000022.1:0-1677 GCF_040646295.1 Streptomyces sp. NPDC046197
TCCGTGCGCAGCGGGTTGATCTCCGAGACGGCGCCGACGAACGTGGTCTTGCCCACGCCGAAGCCGCCCGCCACCACGATCTTCGCGGAGGTGGTCGCCCGGCCTCCGTCAGAGCTTGCGAAGTCCACTGAGCACCCTTTCGAGCAGCGTCACATCCGGTGCGCCGCCGTTGTTCTCGTCGCCGCCCGGCTGGTGGATGGCCACCAGGCCGGCCTCGGCGAGGTCCGCGACGAGGATCCGGGCCACGCCGAGCGGCATGGCCAGCAGCGCCGAGACCTCGGCAACCGACTTCACCTCGCGGCACAGATGACAGATCCGCTGGTGCTCCGGGAGCAGTCCCATGAGCGCTGCCGGGTCGGCCGTGGTGCTGATCAGCGCCTCGATGGCGAGCTGGTAGCGCGGCCGGGTCCGGCCGCCGGTCATCGCATACGGACGTACCAGCGGCTGGTCGCCCTCGTCCCCGTACGGCTCGGCGTACGGATCATGAGAGGCGGTGGGCGGGGTCATGAATCCTCCGGGCGGGACAGCAAGTCGGTCAGTCAAGCCGTCTGACGGGGCCGGTGGGGGGATTGTGGCGGCCGGACGGTGATTTGGTGAGGCGGGTGGTGCCGGGCCGTTCAGTGGAGCAGACTGCCCTGTAGTTCGGCGCGCAGGTCGGGCGTGAGCACCGCGCCCGCGCGGTCGACGAGGAGCGCCATCTCGTAGCCGACGAGGCCGATGTCGCATTCGGGGTGCGCCAGGACGGCGAGGGACGAGCCGTCCGAGACGGACATGAGGAAAAGAAAACCTCGCTCCATCTCCACGACCGTCTGGGCCACATTGCCGCCCTCGAAGATCCGGGACGCACCCGCGGTCAGCGAGGTGAGACCGGACGCCACGGCCGCGAGCTGGTCGGCGCGGTCGCGGGGAAAGCCTTCGGACATCGCCAGAAGGAGTCCGTCCGCGGACACCACGACGGTGTGGGACACCCCGGGGGTGTTGTCCACGAAGTTGGTGATCAACCAGTTGAGGTTCTGTGCCGCCTGGCTCATCGGGCTCAACTAACGCTCCTGCTGGTGAGTGGGGCTCGGGTAACTGTCCGTCTGACCGGTACCGGCCTGACGACCCTGTGCGATGCCCCGACGGAGATTGGTCAGTCGGCCGCGTACGTCATCGGGCGCACGCGAGACCTGCGGACCGCTCTGGTGCTGTTGCTGCTGAGCCGTGCCCGGGACGAGGTTCGCCCGGGGCACCCGGCGCGGCAGGCCGGATGTGGTGACGCCGCCCGCGGCCGGCTGGCGCACGCGCTCCGCCTGCCGGACGAGTTCGTCGTTGGGCGAGGAGCGCCAGGAGGACGCGGCGGTCCGCTGGGGAGCGGACTGCGGAGCCGAGGGAGCCTGCGGCTGCTGCGGGGCCGGGGCCGGGCCGTTGCCCTGCTGCCGGTCACCGCCGCGGAACCAGTTGGTCTCCAGGGTGTCGTACAGCGGCGTCCGTCCGTCGCCGGGACCCGTGGCCGGCGGAAGTGCCTCGGGCTCCCGTCGGGCGGGACGCTGCTGCGGACGCTGGGGGGCCTGCGGGCGCGGGGCACCGAAGTCGGCGTCGCGGCCGCCGGGCCGGGGCTGCTGGAACTGGCCGGTGGACGACGGGTCCTGACGGCCCGGCAGGGCGTGCTGGCCCGTGGACCCGCCGTCGTAGCCC
>NZ_JBEYZY010000022.1:1769-30123 GCF_040646295.1 Streptomyces sp. NPDC046197
CGTAGGCCTGCGGGGCCGGGTACTGGCCGGTGGAGCTGTTGTCGTAGGCCTGCGGGGCCGGGTACTGGCCGGTGGAGCTGTTGTCGTAGGCCTGCGGGGCCGGGTACTGGCCGGTGGAGCTGTTGTCGTAGGCCTGCGGGGCCGCGAACTGGCCCGTGTTGGACGGGTTTTCCGATGAGCCCGGGCCGAAGACGTCCGAGCGGACGAACTGGCCCGTGTCCTGCGCGGGGTTGACACCGGGAGAGGGGAACTGGCCCGTGTCCCGGTCGCCGCCGGCCCGCGGAGCGTCGAAGTTCTGGCGGGGGAACTCGGACGCCGAGCCGGGAGACTGCCGGTTGTCCGCGCTCGGGACCACCGGCATCTCCGCGGTCGAGCCCGGCCCCTGCCGGTCGTCGATCCGCGGCATGCGGGAAGTCTGCGCCGGGTCCTGCTCGTCGTGGCCGCGGGGAGCGTCCAGCGAGGCGCGGCCTGCGCCCTGGTCGCCCCAGCCCGGCGTCCGGGACTGAGCGGCGCCGCCGGGCAGCTCCGCGCGCGCACCACCGCGCTGCTGCTGCCGGCCCTGCTCGGTGCCGTTCGCCCGCTGCGCGGACCCGGGTCCGCGCCCGCCGAAGGCGTCCTGGCCCTGGCCCTGGCGCTGAGCGTCACCGAAGCCCTGCTGCGTACCCGACGCCTGGCCGCCGAAGGCGGCACCCGCGCCGGCCGGAGCCGACCGGCCCTGCTGTCCCGGACCCTGCGGTCCGCGCGCGCCCGGACGACCACCCGCACCGGGCAGTGCGGCCCGCGGACCCTGACCGGCGCCGACCTGACCGCGCGGAGCGGACCCGGCGCCGAGGCGGCCACTGCCGCCGGCGGACGCACCCGCGCCCAGGGCGCCGCCACCCGGCTGGCCGTTCTGACGGCGCGCCGCGGCCACACCGGCGGCGGCCTGCGCGGCCGCCGGACCACCGGTGGAGGGGGCACCGGGCTTGCCGGGAGCCGGCTTCTTGCCGCCCTGGGCGACATCCACGGGCAGCATGACCAGGGCGGTCGTACCGCCGGAGTCGGAGGGGCGCAGCTGGATGCGGATGCCGTGCCGCTGGGACAGACGACCGACCACGAACAGACCCATGCGGCGGGAGACCGAGACGTCCACGGTGGGCGGTGAGGCGAGCCGCTCGTTGATCGCCGCGAGGTCCTCGGGGGAGAGGCCGATACCGGTGTCGTGGATCTCGATCAGCACCCGGCCGTCGGGCAGCGCGTGACCGGTGACCTTGACCTTGGTCTGCGGGGAGGAGAACGACGTCGCGTTCTCCAGCAGCTCGGCGAGCAGGTGCACGAGGTCGTTGACGACCCGGCCGGCGACCTCGGTGGTCGGGACCGCGGCCAGTTCGATGCGCTCGTACTGCTCCACCTCGGACGCGGCGGCGCGGAGCACGTCGACCAGCGGGACCGGGCGGGTCCAGCGGCGGCCGGGCTCTTCACCGGCGAGAACGAGGAGGTTCTCACCGTTACGGCGCATACGGGTGGCGAGGTGGTCCAGCTTGAACAGCGAGGACAGCTGGTCCGGGTCGGCCTCGCGGGACTCCAGTTCGGAGATCAGCGACAGCTGGCGCTGGATCAGACCCTGGGAGCGGCGCGAGAGGTTGGTGAACATCGCGTTGACGTTGCCCCGCAGCAGGGCCTGCTCGGCGGCGAGCCGGACCGCCTCGCGGTGCACGTCGTCGAAGGCCGCGGCCACCTGGCCGATCTCGTCCCGGGAGTGCACACCGACCGACTCCACGGAGGTGTCGACGTCCTGCGGGTCGGACTCGGACAGCTGCTTGACCAGCTCGGGCAGACGGTCCTGGGCGACCTTGGTCGCGGTCTCCTGCAGCCGGCGCAGCGAGCGGATCATGGAGCGGGCCACGACGAAGGCGCCGACCAGCGACACGCCGAGGACGAGCAGGATCAGCGCACCGGAGATGATCGCGTCACGTTCGGTGGCGCTGCGCAGCTGGCGGGCCTTCTGCTCCATCTCCTCCAGCAGCGTGTGCTCGATCTTCTTCATCTGCTCGACCTTGGTCGAGCTGTCGTCCACCCAGTCGCGGTACGAGCGCTTGTCGAGCGACTGCAGACCGTTCGGCTGACCGAGGACGCGCCGGGCGTAGTTGTCGGCGGAGGTGATGATCGCGTTGCCGTTGTCGATCGGCTTGACGAGCTCCTCGGCGCCGTCGCCGTAGATGTTGCGGAAGCTGCTCAGCTCGGACGTCTGGCTCTCCAGCGCCGACTCGGCGTACAGCCGGTCGTTCTCCGAGAGCTTGCCGGTGGTGGTGTTGTTGGCCGGCAGTGCGGCCGCGATGACGGCGCGCTGGACGGAGGCGAACTCCTTGGCGGAGGAGAAGGCCGCCAGGGCGCGCGTGCGCTGGATCATCTCCGGGTTGCTGGTCGCCTCGGCCATGTCCTGGGAGAGGCCGAGTAGCTCGGTGATGAGCCGGTGGTAGGCGTCGACCGTCTGTGCGGAGTTGTCCGTGACCTGGTAGGCGTTCTTACGGATCTTGCTCAGGCCGTTGAGCTCGCTGGCCAGGCCGACCAGGGTGTCGCGGACACCCTGGAGGTTGCCGTTCTTGCTGGCGCCGTCGATCTCCTCGGAGCTGTTGAGGAAGTTCTGCAGGGCGCGGTCGGTCTTGTCGCGGAAGCCCTTGACCGTGATCGTGCTCGCGCTGGAGGGGTGGGCCAGCGGACCGGCGGACTGGTCGCGCTCCTCCTGGAGCGCGGCGGCCAGCTCGGTGGCCTGCTTGGTCATGTCCGTCAGCAGCTTCATGTTGTCGAGCTGCTGGATGTCGTCCATGTTCTGGTTGATGCGCAGCGCGCCGAGCGAGGTCGCGGCGACGACGGGGAGCGCGAGCAGCGACACCAGGCGGGTGGAGATGCGCCAGTTGCGCAGGCTTATTCGCGAGCCGGGGCCGACCGGGCCCGGACTCTTGGGCGTCTTGACCACCGGAGCGGGGCTCGGCGACGCCGACGTACCGGACGTACCGGAGCGCCCGGGACGCTCACCGTTGTCGCCGGTCGGGGCCGGGCCCGGGTTCTGGGCGTGCTGGGGCGCGGAGCTGCCTTTCACGGGGCCAGTCCCGCCGTGCGGCTCCGGCTCCGCCGAAGCGCTGCCATCCCTCTTGAAACGTCCCTGCACTAGCGTCGCAACCTCTGGACCAGGCGCCCCTCCGCGTCAGCGGAAGGACGGTGTCGGCGTGGTGAGAAGCGTCCTGAACACGCTCCCCTTGGTGGTCGTGAGTGACCGGCGCTGGCTCCCCCTCTCGCCGCCGCCCCGGCGCTGCGTTTGCGCCCTTGCGCGCCGGCTCGTTCCTGCGGCGGTCCGTGGCATTCCAGCACAGTGCCGGATCTCCAACAAGGCTCGCGTACCAGGCTGTGACCTGAGTGACACGCTGTGAGTGAAGCGTTACGAGGCGTGGAAAGTGATCTCACCGATAACGGTCATACGGCCACGAACCGATGAGCGGGCAGGGGTGTCCCAGTCGCCATGATCGGGAGCGGAATGGTCGCTTCAGAGCGCCAATGTCCGTTTCGTTGGGGTGAGATGCCGGTCGGAATTGACCGGTTTGTCGATGGGGCCGTGAGCAAACTCACACTTGGATCACGAGCTCTTCACGGCTTCGCCAGGGAATTGAATGTTTAGCCTGACGCTTTACAGAGTTGGGAAATCCGACAACCGCGCCCGCGCGAGGGTCCCGCGACCCTTCCGGCGCCCGTACACGACAGGGTCTCGTACAACCGTGAAGACGACGATGATGTTCCGCACGATAGCCAACCCGCGACGCACCACGCTGGCACACCTCGAGGACGCCGACGCCCTGCACACGCCGGAACAGCCGGAGCACTCCGTCTCCCTCCCCACCCAGACCGCCAACCCCAGGCGCACCGTCCTCATGGAGGCACCGGTCGCGGCCTCCGTCGCGGAGTAGTACGCACCCCGGCCGCCGAACACTCAAGGCGGCCGCACAAAAGGATCAGGGGCGTCCCGCATGTCGGGCGCCCCTCCTTCTTTTCCCTCTCGGCCCTTCTTGCCCTTCTCGCCCTCCTTGTCGCTCTCGCGCGTCCTTCTCGCCGCCCGTCGTCCGGCCCCCCGACGTGCTGCGCGCGCCGGAATGCGCGAGGTCCGGGGCCCCCGGCGCGTTAGCCTGGATCGTCAGACTCCAGCCGGCTCAGATAAGGGGCGCAAGGATCCCGTGCGCATCGCCAGGTTCTCCATCGACGGGAACGTCGCCTTCGGCGCGGTCGAGGGCGACAAGCCGGACGAGCTCGTCCTCGACATCATCAAGGGCATCCCGTTCGTGGACTTCGAGCTCTCCGGTACGAAGGTGCCACTGAGCAAGGTCCGGCTGCTGCCGCCGGTGCTCCCCAACAAGGTCGTGGCCTTCGGCCGCAACTACGCCGAGCACGCGCGCGAGCTGGGCAACGAGGTGCCGGACGCCCCCTTCGCCTTCTTCAAGCCCTCCACCTCGGTGATCGGCCCCGGCGACGAGATCCAGTACCCCTCCTTCTCGCACGAGCTGCACCACGAGGCCGAGCTGGCCGTCGTCATCGGCCGCATGTGCCGCGAGGTCCCGCGCGAGCGCGTCAAGGACGTGATCTTCGGCTACACCTGCGCCAACGACGTCACCGCCCGCGACGTGCAGCGGCGCGAGAAGCAGTGGGGCAGGGCCAAGGGCTTCGACACCTCCTGCCCGCTCGGCCCCTGGGTGGAGACGGACCTGGACATCGCCGCCGCGGCCGACCTGACCATCCAGCTCACCGTGAACGGCGAGCAGCGTCAGCTGGGCCGCACCAGCGAGATGATCCACTCGATCGAGGATCTGATCGTCAACATCACCGAGGCCATGACGCTGCTCCCCGGCGACGTCATCCTCACGGGCACCCCGGCAGGGGTCGGCCCCCTCAACGTCGGCGACGAGGTCGCCGTCACCATCGAAGGCATCGGCACTCTCACCAACAAGGTTGTCAAGCGTGGCTAGCGCACCCGGCTCTCCCTCCCCCAAGTCCTCGGCTCCGCTCGGACAGGGGGTACCCCCACGCGTCCGTTTCTGCCCGTCGCCCACCGGTAACCCCCACGTGGGCCTGGTCCGCACCGCCCTGTTCAACTGGGCGTTCGCCCGGCACCACCAGGGCACCCTGGTCTTCCGCATCGAGGACACCGACGCGGCCCGCGACTCCGAGGAGTCCTACAACCAGCTGCTCGACGCGATGCGCTGGCTGGGCTTCGACTGGGACGAGGGCCCCGAGGTCGGCGGCCCGCACCCGCCGTACCGTCAGTCGCAGCGCATGGACATCTACCGTGACGTCGCCCAGAAGCTGCTGGACGGCGGCTACGCCTACCACTGCTACTGCTCCCAGGAGGAGCTGGACAGCCGCCGGGAGGCCGCCCGCGCCGCCGGCAAGCCGTCCGGCTACGACGGCCACTGCCGCAACCTCACCCCCGAGCAGGTCGAGCAGTACAAGGCCGAAGGCCGCACCCCGATCGTCCGCTTCCGCATGCCCGACGAGACGATCACCTTCAACGACCTGGTCCGCGGCGAGCTGACCTTCACCCCGGAGAACGTGCCGGACTACGGCATCGTCCGGGCCAACGGCGCCCCGCTGTACACGCTGGTGAACCCGGTCGACGACGCCCTGATGGACATCACCCACGTGCTGCGCGGTGAGGACCTGCTCTCCTCCACCCCGCGGCAGATCGCCCTGTACAAGGCGCTGATGGAGCTGGGCATCGCCCACCGGGTCCCCGAGTTCGGGCATCTGCCGTACGTGATGGGCGAGGGCAACAAGAAGCTGTCCAAGCGCGACCCGCAGTCGAGCCTGAACCTCTACCGCGAGCGCGGCTTCCTGCCCGAGGGCCTGCTCAACTACCTCTCCCTCCTCGGCTGGTCGCTCTCGGCCGACCAGGACATCTTCACGATCGAGGAGATGGTCGCGGCCTTCGACATCACGGACGTGAACCCGAACCCGGCGCGCTTCGACCTGAAGAAGTGCGAGGCGATCAACGGCGACCACATCCGCATGCTCGACGCGAAGGAGTTCACGGAGCGCTGCCGCCCGTGGCTGCAGGCCCCCTTCGCCCCCTGGGCCCCCGAGGACTTCGACGAGGCGAAGTGGCAGGCCATCGCGCCGCACGCGCAGACCCGCCTGAAGGTCCTCTCCGAGATCACGGACAACGTCGACTTCCTGTTCCTGCCGGAGCCGGTCTTCGACGAGGCGTCCTGGAACAAGGCGATGAAGGAGGGCTCCGACGCCCTGCTCCGAACCGCACGGGAGAAGCTGGAGTCCGCCGACTGGACCTCGGCGGAGTCCCTGAAGGAGGCCGTCCTGGCGGCCGGCGAGGCGCACGGCCTCAAGCTCGGCAAGGCCCAGGCACCGGTCCGCGTCGCCGTCACCGGCCGCACGGTCGGCCTGCCCCTCTTCGAGTCCCTGGAGATCCTGGGCAAGGACCGCACGCTGGCCCGCATCGACGCCGCGGTGGCGAAGGCGACGGCGTAACCCGCACCCGCGCTGGCGAAGGCGTAACCCGCACCCGGGTCAGGGGCGGCGGCCGCACCGGCTGCCGCCCCTTTCGCATGCCGTCGCGGGCCGACCGTCGAGCCTGGCCGCTACCGGGTCGAGACGGCCGCGGCCACCCTGGCCCAGCCGGACGAGTCGCCGTCCGACACGCCCGACCTGCGCGTGGCCGCCCGCCTGGTCATCCGTGACGAGCCGACCGCGACCTTCGTCGCCCCCGGCCCGGCCGCTGTGGCCGTCTGACGACCGCACACGCCTGGGCCGGGGAGGCGAAGGCCGCTTCCGCCGCCGGTCCCGGCGGTACCGTCGGTGGCATGGCCATCGCAGCTGTCGTCTGGGACGTGGACGACACCCTCTTCGACTACACCACCGCGGACCGCGTCGGCATGCGGGCGCATCTGGCGGCGGAAGGGCTGCTCGACGGGTACGAGACCGCCGAGCAGGCCCTGGCACGCTGGCGGCGGATCACGGACGCCCAGTGGGCGCGGTACTCGGCCGGGGAGGCGACCTTCGAGGGGCAGCGGCGGGACCGGGTGCGCGTCTTCCTCGACCGGTCGGAGCTGAGCGACGACGAGGCCGACGCCTGGTTCCGGCGTTACCTGGCTCACTACGAGGCGGCCTGGGCCCTGTTCCCGGACGTGCTGCCCGCCCTGGACGCCCTCGCCGCCAGCCACCGGCACGCGGTGCTGTCCAATTCGAGCCTGCACGTCCAGGAGCACAAGCTGACCATCCTCGGTCTGCGCGACCGCTTCGAGGCGGTCCTGTGCGCCGCGGAGCTGGGCGTCTCCAAGCCGCAGCCGCGGGCCTTCCTGGCGGTGTGCGAGGCCCTGCACCTGCCGCCGCACCAGGTCGCGTACGTCGGCGACCACCCCGAGATCGACGGGCGGGGAGCCGCCGAGGCCGGCCTGCTGTCGGTGTGGATCGACCGTGGCGTGCCGCAGGCGACCGGCCCCGAGGCACCCGTCGGACCGCACCGCATCGCGACCCTCGCCGAACTCCCCGGGATCCTCGTCTCGGAAAGCCGTTTTGGAGCCCCGTCCACCTTCGGGTAATGTTCTTCCTGCGCCGCGGGGCGGCCCGGACAACCGGAACGAACCCGAGGCGCAGTGCTAGAACAAGATCCCCTCAGGGGCTTGCGTTCCAGTGGCCTATGGTGTAATTGGCAGCACGACTGATTCTGGTTCAGTTAGTCTTGGTTCGAGTCCAGGTAGGCCAGCTCGCAGAGCTCATCTGCACCTGCGGATTTCATCCGCGAGCCCCCGTTGTGTAGCGGCCTAGCACGCTGCCCTCTCAAGGCAGTAGCGCCGGTTCGAATCCGGTCGGGGGTACTGATCCTTCTCGCGAGGACGGCCGGGTCGCTCCCGCTGTCCTCGATGCAGGATCGCCAGGGCCCCCGTTGTGTAGCGGCCTAGCACGCCGCCCTCTCAAGGCGGTAGCGCCGGTTCGAATCCGGTCGGGGGTACTTGAAGGTCTAAACCACCTTTGGTCTATGGTGTAATTGGCAGCACGACTGATTCTGGTTCAGTTAGTCTTGGTTCGAGTCCAGGTAGACCAGCTGATCTGCGGAAACGCAAGATCTGCGCCCCCGTTGTGTAGCGGCCTAGCACGCCGCCCTCTCAAGGCGGTAGCGCCGGTTCGAATCCGGTCGGGGGTACGCAGTCGGAAGGGCCCTCCCTCGGGAGGGCCCTTCGGCGTACCCGGACGCCTCACCTCCCGCCGAACCGGCGGCGTGACTCCTCCGCCTCCGCGAGCCGGCGCAGGCTGAGCAGCACCGGTTCGTACAGCACGGTCAGCGCCACCGCGGCCTCCACCTGCTCCTCCGGCGTCCCGTACCGTTCCACCAGGTCCAGGTCGGTGAAGGCGATCCGCTCCATCGCGCGGGCGTACGGCTCCAAGTCGTCCACGGCGCAGGGGTAACCGAGCCGGGACAGCGCGGCGATCGCGGTCACGAGCATCCCGTACGCGGGGGCGGGCGGGGCGCCGTATCTCCAGTCGAGCCGCGTCAGAAGCTCGTCGGCGGTGCGCCGGGCGGCCTCGGTGGCCGGGTCGGTCTCGTCCGGTGCCGGGCCGTGCGGCAGCGCCCATACGGCGGTGCCCAGACGCCCGTTCCGATCGAGATCCTCGTCCTGCAGCGCGGCGAGCACCTCCCGGGCCGAGTTCACCGGGATCCGTCCCACCTGGATCAGCGCCCGCACCAGCCGCAGCCGTCGCAGGTGCTCCTCGTCGTACTCGGCCTGGGTGGCCGTGACGCGGCGGCCGGGGTGCAGCAGCCCCTCGCGCAGGTAGTACTTGATCGTCGCGGTGGACACCCCGCTGCGCGCGCTCAGCTCCGCCAGTCGCATTCCGCTCCGCGTCCCTTCCTCTTGTCTCCCGTTGTCTCCCGCTCCAGCCCTTGCGTTCCGCGTTGGAGAGTGTCACTATCCAACCATGGATAGCGACGCTATCCAATCAAGCGGAGCACGAGCGAGTTGGGGGATCTCATGGGTGCCAGGCCGATCGAAGGGCGCATGACCGCCGCGAGCGAGGACGGGGTCGTCGTCTTCCTCATCGGGATGCGTGTCAACAGCTTTGCCGCGGTGCGCAGTTGGTGGCCGGTGGCCAGGGCGATGGGGCCGATGCTCGCGGAGCTGGCGCGCGAAAGGGACAGCGGGCTGCTCGGGTACAAGGCACTGCTCGGCGGACCCCGTGAGGCGTACCTGGTGCAGTACTGGGAGTCGAAGGAGAAGCTGCTCGCGTACGCCGCCGCGCCGGACGGGAGCCACCGCCCGACCTGGGCCGCCTTCAACCGGCGGCTGCGCGAGGGGAAGGGCAAGGTCGGCTTCTGGCACGAGACCTACGTGGTGCCGGCCGGGTCCCACGAGTCGATCTACGTGAACATGCCCGAGTTCGGCCTCGGCAGGGCCACGGGGGTCGTTCCGGTCGCCCGCCGTGGAGACCGCGCCGCCGAGCGGCTGCGGGTCAACTGAACCCGACCCGCCACGACCGACGGCTTATGGGGCTGCTGGTATTGCTGGGGTTGGAGGGGCTTGTGGTACCGGCGCCACAGCCGAACTGCCGGCCCGCGACACCCGAACTGCCGGACGCCGGTACCGCCGAACCGCCTGAAAGGGCCCGCCGCGGCGTTGAGGCCGGCCCTTCGACGGCGTCGGCTTGACGGCGTTGGCTTCCGGCGTCAGCCGGAGCGGCGCAGGGCCTCGGAGAGGCGGGCGGCGGCGTCGATGACGGCCTGGGCGTGCATACGGCCGGGGTGGCGGGTCAGGCGCTCGATGGGGCCGGAGACCGAGACGGCGGCCACCACGCGGTTGGAGGGACCCCGCACCGGCGCGGAGACGGACGCGACGCCCGGCTCGCGCTCGCCGATCGACTGGGCCCACCCGCGGCGCCGTACGCCCGACAGGGCCGTCGCCGTGAAGCGGGCGCCCTGCAGGCCCCGGTGCAGCCGCTCCGGCTCCTCCCAGGCCATGAGGACCTGTGCGGACGAGCCCGCCTTCATCGTGAGCGTCGAGCCGACGGGGACCGTGTCCCGCAGTCCGGACAGGCGCTCCGCGGCGGCGACGCAGATGCGCATGTCGCCCTGGCGGCGGTAGAGCTGCGCGCTCTCTCCCGTGACGTCCCTCAGGTGGGTGAGGACCGGGCCCGCGGTGGCGAGGAGGCGGTCCTCGCCCGCTGCCGCGGCCAGCTCTGCCAGGCGCGGGCCGAGAATGAACCGGCCCTGCATGTCGCGCGCCACCATACGGTGGTGTTCAAGGGCCACGGCCAGCCGGTGGGCCGTGGGTCGTGCCAGTCCGGTCGCCGCGACCAGACCCGCGAGGGTGGCCGGACCGGACTCCAGGGCGCTCAGGACAAGGGCTGCCTTGTCCAGAACGCCGACGCCGCTACTGTTGTCCATGCAACGATACTTGCGTCTCACTCTGTGAAACGCAAGTTCAATTTTCCGTGGAACACGCCACCCTGGAATCACCACGGCCCGTGGAACGACGGGCCCGGTGGCGGACGCCCCGCGACAGGGGGGAGCGGGCGCCGCATCCTCAAGATCTCTAGTTGGGTCGGCGCCTTCGGTGTTCGGCCGGAGGGAAAGCGATGGGTAGGACACTCGCGGAGAAGGTCTGGGACGACCACGTCGTCCGGCGCGCCGAGGGCGAGCCCGACCTCCTCTTCATCGATCTGCACCTGCTGCACGAGGTGACCAGCCCCCAGGCCTTCGACGGCCTCCGCAAGAGCGGCCGCGCGGTGCGCCGCCTCGACCTGACCATCGCCACCGAGGATCACAACACCCCGACCCTCGACATCGACAAGCCCATCGCGGACCCGGTCTCACGAGCCCAGCTGGAGACGCTGCGCAAGAACTGTGCCGACTTCGGCGTCCGGCTGCACCCGCTGGGCGACGTGGAGCAGGGCGTCGTGCACGTCGTCGGCCCGCAGCTGGGTCTGACCCAGCCCGGCACGACCGTGGTCTGCGGCGACTCGCACACCTCCACGCACGGCGCCTTCGGTGCGCTGGCGTTCGGCATCGGCACCTCGCAGGTCGAGCACGTGCTGGCCACCCAGACGCTGCCGCTGGCCCGCCCCAGGACGATGGCCATCACGGTCGACGGCGAGCTGCCCGAGGGCGTCACCGCCAAGGACCTGATCCTGGCGATCATCGCGCGGATCGGCACCGGCGGCGGTCAGGGCTACATCCTGGAGTACCGCGGCCCGGCCATCGAGAAGCTCTCGATGGAGGCCCGGATGACCATCTGCAACATGTCGATCGAGGCGGGCGCCCGCGCCGGCATGATCGCCCCCGACGAGACGACCTTCGAGTACCTCAAGGGCCGTCCGCACGCCCCGGAGGGCGCGGACTGGGACGCCGCCGTGGAGTACTGGAAGACCCTGCGCACCGACGACGACGCCGTGTTCGACGCCGAGGTCGTCATCGACGCCGGAGAACTGTCCCCGTTCGTCACCTGGGGCACCAACCCGGGTCAGGGCGCGCCGCTTTCGGCCGCCGTCCCCGACCCGGCTTCGTACGAAGACGCTTCGGAGCGCCTGGCCGCCGAAAAGGCCCTGGAATACATGGGGTTGGCGGCCGGACAGCCGCTGCGCTCCATCGAGGTGGACACGGTCTTCGTAGGCTCCTGCACCAACGGCCGCATCGAGGACCTGCGCGCCGCCGCCGCGATCCTGAAGGACCGCAAAGTCGCCGACGGCGTACGGATGCTGGTCGTCCCGGGCTCCGCGCGCGTGGGTCTGCAGGCCGTCTCCGAGGGCCTGGACGTGGTCTTCAAGGAGGCGGGCGCCGAATGGCGGCACGCGGGCTGTTCGATGTGTCTGGGCATGAACCCCGACCAGCTGGCCCCCGGTGAGCGCTCCGCGTCCACCTCCAACCGCAACTTCGAGGGCAGGCAGGGCAAGGGCGGCCGTACTCATCTGGTGTCGCCGCAGGTCGCCGCCGCCACGGCCGTCCTCGGCCACCTGGCCTCCCCGGCCGACCTCGCCGACGACAACGCCGCCCGCACGCCCGCTGGAGTCTGAGAATCATGGAAGCCTTCACCACCCACACCGGCCGGGCCGTCCCGCTGCGCCGCAGCAACGTCGACACCGACCAGATCATCCCCGCCCACTGGCTCAAGAAGGTCACCCGCGACGGGTTCGAGGACGGGCTGTTCGAGGCCTGGCGCAAGGACCCCGAGTTCGTGCTCAACCGCCCCGAGCGGCAGGGCGCCACGGTGCTGGTCGCCGGCCCCGACTTCGGCACCGGCTCCTCCCGGGAGCACGCCGTCTGGGCGCTGCAGAACTACGGCTTCAAGACCGTGATCTCCTCCCGCTTCGCGGACATCTTCCGGGGCAACTCGCTGAAGAACGGCCTGCTCACCGTGGTGCTGGAGCAGAAGATCGTGGACGCGCTGTGGGAACTCACCGAGAAGGACCCGACAGCTGAGGTCACTGTGGACCTTGAGGCACGTGAGGTGCGCGCCGAGGGCATCATCGCCTCCTTCGAGCTGGACGAGAACTCCCGCTGGCGGCTGCTGAACGGGCTGGACGACATCTCCATCACCCTGCAGAACGAGGCCGACATCGCCGCCTACGAGGCGAAGCGCCCGTCGTTCAAGCCGCGGACGCTGCCGGTCTGACCCCGTTCCCCGGCGGCCGGTGATCGACTGCCGGCCCGACAGGCCGATCCGCCCTTCGCGCAAGTCGAGTTTCGGCCACCGCACACCCCCTCCGTACCCCCGATCTCCCCGATCGGGGGTACGGCCGTTTCCGGGCCCCACCGCCCCGGCGCGCCGCCGTGCGCGCGCACAACTTCCCACGTTATGAAGGTTGTTGCCGGGGTACGCGGAAGCCGAGGCCGCGGTCGGCGCGGATGCCCGGAAGCCCGCCCTGGGCGGCAGTTGCCCCCTGCGCAGGCGACAACTCGCCCCAGATGGCACAATCTGTGCATGGACAACGACGGCCAACTCGAGCTCTATACGGCGGTCGCGGCCCAGCTCAAGGAAGCGCACGCAAGGGTGCGCGCACTGCAAGTCCCGGAGGGCGTACGGATGGCGCTGACCCGGAAGCTGCTGGTCATTACGGCCGCGGCCAAGCACGATCTCGCCGGTGCGGCAAGGCGTCTGGAGCGGTTCACCGCCGACCTCGACGAGGGTCGAATCCCCCAAGAGGACAGCTGAACAGCCCGAGACCGTCGAGTCCGTTGCGGCACAAGGGTGATTAGCCCGTTTCGTGTTTGATTTGCGGTATATATCTGCCTAACGTGCGAAAAAGCTTGAACACTTTCGTTCTGGCAAGGTCTCCGAAGGGGAAGACGTGAACAAGGCGCAGCTCGTAGAAGCGATTGCCGACAAGATGGGCGGCCGACAGCAGGCCGCCGATGCTGTCGACGCGGTACTGGACGCCATCGTCCGAGCGGTCGTCGGGGGAGACCGGGTCTCGGTCACCGGCTTCGGGTCCTTCGAGAAGGTCGACCGCCCGGCCCGCTACGCCCGCAACCCGCAGACCGGCGAGCGGGTCCGGGTCAAGAAGACCTCCGTTCCCCGCTTCCGTGCCGGCCAGGGCTTCAAGGACCTGGTGGGAGGCTCGAAGAAGCTCCCGAAGAACGACATCGCGGTCAAGAAGGCGCCCAAGGGCAGCCTGTCCGGCCCACCGCCCACCATTGCCAAGGCCGCGGGCAAGAAGGCCGCCGCCAAGAAGACGGCGGGTGCGGCGAAGACGGCTGCCGCGAAGAAGACGACGGCCAAGAAGACCACGGCGGCCGCCAAGAAGACCACGGCGAAGAAGACGACCGCCAAGAAGACCACGGCGGCCGCCAAGAAGACCACGGCGAAGAAGACGACCGCCAAGAAGGCCACGGCGGCCAAGAAGGCTCCGGCGAAGAAGGCGACGGCCAAGAAGGCCCCCGCCAAGAAGTCGACCGCCCGCAAGACCACCGCCAAGAAGACCACCGCCCGCGGCAAGTAAGGGCACAGGGGTACTCACACGCCGGGCCGGACTCCCGAGGGAGCCCGGCCCGCGGCGCGTTCACCGGCTGTTCGGCCTGTTCAGAAGCGTATGCGCGGCTTTCAGGAGCGACTCCGCAGCGCTCGACCCGCGGGGCTCAGGACGGTACCCGCGGGGCTCAGAAGGTCTGCAGCGTCACCAGCGTGATCCGCAGCCCGGGCCCCTCGCCCTCCGTCTCGATCCGCACCCGCTGCCCGGGGCGCAGCAGCCTCAGACCTCCCGCGTCGAACGCCGGTGCGTCGAAGGGCACCGGCGTGCCGTCGTCCAGGAGCACCTGGCCACTGCGGGTTTCGGGGTCGTACGTGTATGCGGTCGCCTGCATGACGGCAGCCTACTGGGCCCGCTCGCGGCGGCCGCGCGTTACTGCCCGGGGATCAGCAACCGCGCGGCCGCCGCCGCGGTCCGCGGTCCCACGCCGAGAGCCAGAGCCGCCCGCAGGTCCTCGCCGGTGTCCACGTCCTGACGTACGGAATCCACCGCCTCCAGTGGCAGTTCCACCGCCCCGGACGCCCGGTGGCGGCTGCGGGAATCGACACCGAAAGCCGGGAGCAATTCGCGATCCGGCGCGACGGCCAGCAGCGTTGTACCGACGCCTGCCGCATCGGAGAGAAAAGCGCGCGGGAATTCCGCGGCCGCCGTCAGGACCCGGGCCAATTCCGTCGGCCGCAGCGCCGGAAGATCGGCGTTCAGGGCCGCTACGGGACTTTGGGGGCGCGATGCCCGCACGACCGCCGTCCCGTGCGCCAGGGCGGCGTTGAGCCCGCCGTGCGGCTCGTCGGGAACGATCCGTGCGCCGAGCGCCGCCAGCTCCCGCCCGGCCAGCACGTCGTCCGTGACGACCGCCACATCCCGCACCCCCGGACAGGCCAGCGCCGCCGCCACCGTGTCCAGCGCGAAGGCGAGCACGAGGCCCGGCCGCACCCCGTCGTGGGCGGTGTCCGACAGCCTGCTCTTGGCCCGGGCCAGGGGCTTCAGGGGGATGACCAAGGTCCACTGCACGCGCGTTCGTCCCTCTCTTGTATCCGGACATTGTCCCCCGCGGCATCTGGCGGTCCGCAGGTCGGGGCGTACGGTGTTCTCGACAGACCGGCGGCCTGGGGCGACACTTGTGCGGCCCCCCAGGTCCTAGAGGAAGGTGTCCGCGTGCCCCGCCGCAGAATCGGCTTCTGGTACCGCTTCGCAGCGGTGATCTGCAAACCGCCGCTGGTGGTTCTGATCAAGCGGGACTGGCGTGGAATGGAGAACATTCCGGCCGAGGGCGGATTTATCACCGCGGTGAACCACAATTCGCACATCGATCCTTTCGCCTACGCCCACTATCAGTACAACACCGGGCGTGTGCCGCGATTCCTGGCGAAGAGCGGGCTTTTCAAGAAGGGGTTCGTGGGCGCCGCGATGCGCGGCACCGGGCAGATTCCCGTCTACCGCGAGTCCACGGACGCGCTGAGCGCCTTCCGCGCCGCCATCGACGCCGTGGAGCGCGGCGAGTGCGTCGCCTTCTATCCCGAGGGCACGCTCACCCGCGACCCGAACGGCTGGCCGATGACCGGCAAGACGGGCGCGGCCCGGGTCGCCCTGCAGACCAAGTGCCCGGTGATTCCGGTCGCCCAGTGGGGCGCCAACGAACTGCTGCCGCCGTACGCCAAGAAGCCGAACCTCCTGCCGCGCAAGACCCACCGCGTGCTGGCGGGCCCGCCCGTGGACCTGTCGCGCTTCTACGACCAGGAGATGACCCCGGAACTGCTGAAGGACGCGACCGAGGTCATCATGGCGGCCATCACCCGGCAGCTGGAGCAGATCCGCGGCGAGAAGGCGCCTGCCACACCGTACGACCCGCGCCGGGAGCGGCTCGAGCAGCGCCGCAAGACCCAGGCCCAGAACCAGGTCCAGAACCAGGTCCAGAACCAGGCGCAGACCCGGAGCAGGGCCGTGCCGGCCGTACCGGAAGTCCAGGAAGAGGGGCAGGGCACGTGAGCAAGCCGGTCAAGGCGGCCGTCTTCGGTACCGGATCGTGGGGCACCGCCTTCGGCATGGTCCTGGCCGACGCGGGCTGCGAGGTCACCCTGTGGGCCCGCCGCGCGGACCTCGCCGAGGCGGTCAACTCCACGCGGACCAATCCCGACTACCTGCCCGGTGTCGAACTCCCGGAGAACCTGCGCGCGACCGCGGACGCCGCCGAGGCCGCCCGCGACGCCGACTTCACCGTCCTCGCCGTTCCCTCGCAGACGCTGCGCGGCAACCTCGCCGAGTGGGCGCCGCTGCTCGCGCCCCACACCGTGCTCGTCTCCCTGATGAAGGGCGTCGAACTGGGCTCCGCCATGCGGATGAGCGAGGTCGTCGAGGACGTGGCCAAGGTCCGCGCCGACCGCATCGCCGTGGTCACCGGGCCCAACCTCGCCCGGGAGATCGCCGCCCGGATGCCGGCCGCCGCCGTGGTCGCCTGCACCGACGAGACCGTCGCCCAGCGCCTCCAGGCCGTCTGCCACACCCCGTACTTCCGCCCGTACACCAACACCGACGTCGTCGGGTGCGAACTCGGCGGCGCCGTCAAGAACGTGATCGGGCTGGCCGTGGGCATCGCCGACGGCATGGGCCTCGGCGACAACGCCAAGGGCTCCCTCATCACGCGCGGGCTGGCCGAGACCACCCGGCTGGGCGCCGCCCTCGGCGCCGACCCGCTGACCTTCTCCGGACTCGCGGGCCTGGGCGACCTGGTGGCGACCTGCTCCTCGCCGCTGTCCCGCAACCACACCTTCGGCACCAACCTCGGCAAGGGCATGACCCTGGAGGAGACCATCGCGGTCACCAGGCAGACGGCCGAGGGCGTCAAGTCCTGTGAGTCGGTGCTGGATCTGGCCCGCCGGCACGGCGTCGACATGCCCATCACCGAGACCGTCGTCGGCATCGTGCACGAGGGCAAACCACCGGTGGTCGCCCTCAAGGAGCTGATGTCGCGCAGCGCCAAGGCGGAACGCCGCTGACCGGCGGCGACCGCCCGCACCACGCTGAGCGACCATCCGTGCGACGCTGAGCGACGGCGGGGAAGCGGGCGCTGACTTGGGGGATACCAGCGGGTACTCTCAACGCGATATGAGCACCGAGAACCTCCCCCAGAGCCCTGAGCAGCCGTCCCGCAAGCCGCGCGTGGCCGTCGTGTGCGGCGGGCGCAGCTCCGAACACGGGATCTCCGTGGTCACCGCCGGCGCGGTGCTGCGCGCCATCGACCGGACCAAGTACGAGGTCCTGCCGATCGGCATCACGCGGGACGGCCGTTGGGCCCTGACCGCGGACGATCCGGAGCGCATGGCGATCACCGACCGCCGTACGCCCAGCGTCGAGGAACTCGCCGAGTCGAGCGAGGGCGGCGTGGTGCTCCCCGTCGACCCGAACAACCGTGAAGTCGTCTACAGCGAGCCCGGTTCGGTGCCCAAGGTGCTCGGCGAGGTCGACGTGGTCTTCCCGGTGCTGCACGGCCCCTACGGCGAGGACGGCACCCTCCAGGGCCTCCTGGAGCTGTCCGGCGTGCCGTACGTGGGCTCGGGCGTGCTCGCCTCGGCCGTCGGCCAGGACAAGGAGTACATGAAGCGGGTGTTCACCTCCTTCGGGCTCAAGGTGGGCCCGTACGTGGTGATCCGGCCGCGCGAGTGGCAGCAGGACCAGTCGGCCGCCCGCAAGAAGATCGTCGACTTCGCCGGCGAGCACGGCTGGCCGCTGTTCGTGAAGCCCGCCCGCGCCGGCTCGTCGATCGGCATCACCAAGGTCGAGGACCTCTCCGGCCTCGACGAGGCGATCGAGGAGGCCCAGCGGCACGACCCGAAGGTGCTCGTGGAGGCCGCGCTGCGCGGCCGCGAGATCGAGTGCGGTGTGCTGGAGTTCGAGGACGGTCCCCGGGCCTCCGTACCGGCCGAGATCCCGCCGCCCGAGGCGCACGCGTACTACGACTTCGAGGCGAAGTACATCGACTCCACGCCGGGCATCGTGCCCGCCCCGCTGACGCCCGAGGAGACCGCCGAGGTGCGGCGGCTCGCGGTGGAGGCGTTCGAGGCCGCCTCCTGCGAGGGGCTGGTCCGTGCGGACTTCTTCCTCACCGAGGACGGCGAGTTCGTGATCAACGAGATCAACACCATGCCGGGCTTCACGCCCATCTCGATGTACCCGCAGATGTGGCAGGCGAGCGGAATCGCCTACGCAGAACTGGTGGACCGTCTCATCCAGGCGGCCCTGCGCCGCTCGACCGGCCTGCGCTGAGGCCTCCCGAAGGGGCGCGGGGACCTGCGCGACCGGCCACCACCGTCCGGCGCCCGTGGACACCCCGTGCCCCTGCGGCGCTCAGCCGGCGATGCCCTCGGGGATCGTCTTCTTGACCGCGGGCGCCAGGCTGACGAGCGGCGCCATTCCGTGGGCCGTCCGCCCCGCGGGGATCGTCACCTCCACGTACGCCTTGCGCAGCGTGGTCGTGAAGCGAAACGATCCGTCGCCCTGCTTCTGCAGCAGCCAGCCGACCCCGTTCACTTCCGCACCGTCGGCTTCCGGGTTGTTCATCTCGGCGGGCCGGGGTACACCGCAGCGCAGTATGATCGCCGGGCTTCCCCAGCCCGCGGTCAGCGCGGAGGCGGGCTCGGGGTCCTGGCGGCCCAGTCCGTCCACCGTCCTGGGCAGCGCCCTGTCCAGGTTCCGGCACAGCTTCGTGACCGTCGCGTCCGGGCTGGGAACCGCCGCGGTGGCGCTGTCGTCTGCTGAGGAGCAGCCCGCGGCGGTGATCAGCACGGCGAGAACGGGCAGGCCGATGAGCCGGTGACGCAAAGAGTTCACCGGCCAAGGGTAGACGGGGGCTACAGATGCACGACCGGGCAGGTCAGGGTGCGTGTGATGCCGTCCACTTGCTGGACCTTGGCGACCACCATGCGGCCCAGGTCGTCCACCGTGTCTGCCTGGGCGCGCACGATCACGTCGTACGGTCCCGTCACGTCCTCGGCCTGGATCACCCCAGGGATCTTGCTGATCGTCTCGGCGACGGTCGACGCCTTGCCGACCTCCGTCTGGATCAGGATGTACGCCTGTACCACGGAACCTCCAAGGCGACCACGAGGATCATGTGGGGAAAAGGAACGCCACGGTATCGCGTCGCCACGCGCCACGGGGAGACCCGCGAAGGCCGCGACGCGCGTGCCGGGGTGCAGGTAGGACAGAAGTTGACGGTCACCTCGACCGTAACGAGGGCCGCGATGACGCGCGACCGGGAACGGACAGGGACAGAAGGGGCGAAAGGGCAATGAAGGGCACTGTTGGTGAGCTCGGGGAGTTCGGGCTCATCAGGGAGCTCACCTCCCGTCTCACGACCACCCCGGCGGTCCGGGTCGGCCCCGGGGACGACGCCGCGGTGGTCGCCGCCCCCGACCGCAGGGTCGTGGCGAGCACCGACATACTCCTGGAGGGGCGGCACTTCCGCCGCGACTGGTCCACGGCGTACGACGTCGGCCGCAAGGCGGCCGCGCAGAACCTGGCGGACATCGCGGCCATGGGCGCGGTACCGACCGCGCTGCTGCTCGGCCTGGTCGTCCCGGCGGAACTCCCGGTCACCTGGCCCACCGAGCTGATGGACGGCCTGCGCGACGAGTGCCAGGTCGCGGGCGCCTCCGTGGTCGGCGGCGACGTGGTGCGCGGTGACACGATCATGGTGTCCATCACCGCCCTGGGCGACCTGCGCAACCACGAGCCGGTGACCCGCGCGGGAGCCCAGCCCGGCGACCTCGTCGCGGTCACCGGCTGGCTCGGCTGGTCCGCGGCCGGGTACGCGGTGCTCTCCCGCGGTTTCCGCTCCCCGCGCGCCTTCGTGGAGGCCCATCGCCGTCCCGAGCCGCCGTACCACGCGGGCCCCGCGGCCGCGGGGCTCGGCGCGACCGCGATGTGCGACGTCAGCGACGGGCTGATCGCCGACCTCGGGCACATCGCGGAGGCCAGCAAGGTCCGCATCGACATCCGCTCCGGCGCCATCGACATCCCCTCGCAGATGAACGACATCGGGCAGGCCGTCGGTGTCGACCCGATCCAGTGGGTGCTGACCGGGGGAGAGGACCACGCGATCGTGGCGACCTTCCCGCCGGACGTGAAACTGCCCGCCCGCTGGAAGGTGATCGGCGAGGTGCTCAACCCCTCGGCGCTGCCCCAGGTCACCGTCGACGGGGCGCCCTGGACCAGCAAGGGCGGCTGGGACCACTTCGGGGACGACGAGTGACGAGCGCCGCGGCCGTGCCGCCCCGGGTGCTGACCGTCGCCGGCTCCGACTCCGGCGGGGGCGCGGGCATCCAGGCCGACCTGAAGACGATGCTCGCGCTCGGCGTGCACGGCATGAGCGTGATCACGGCGGTGACCGCGCAGAACTCGCTCGGCGTCCAGGGCGCCTGGGAGCTGCCCGTGGAGGCGGTCCGGGCCCAGTACCGCAGCGTCGTCGACGACATCGGCGTCCAGGCCGTGAAGACGGGCATGCTGGCCTCCGCGGAACTGGTCGAGACGGTGGCCGACTTGCTCGGCGCGACGGACGTGCCCACGGTCGTCGACCCGGTGGGGGTCTCCAAGCACGGGGACCCGCTGCTGGCCGCCTCCGCGCTCGACTCCGTACGGACCCGCCTGCTCCCGGTGGCGACCGTCGCCACACCCAACCTGGACGAGGTCGCCCAACTGACGGGCGTCCGCGTCGAGTCGGAGCACCAGTTGCGCGAGGCCGCGCAGGCGGTGCTGGCGTACGGGCCGCGCTGGGTGCTGATCAAGGGCGGCCATCTGTCCGGCGACGCCCTCGACCTGCTGACCGACGGCCGGGAGGAACACTGGCTGCGGGCTCCCCGGCTGGACAACCGGCACACGCACGGCACGGGCTGCACCCTCGCCTCGGCGATCGCGTCGCAGCTGGCCAAGGGCCGGCCGGTGCCGCAGGCGGTGGCGGCGGCCAAGGAGTACGTCACCGGGGCGATCGCCGCCGGGTTCGCACTCGGCGGCGGCATCGGGCCCGTGGACCACGGGTGGGCCTTCCGGCCCGCGGCGGGGTAGCCGTTTGCCGGCCGGTCGGCCGCATTTCCGGGCGGGACAGCCGTTCCTCGCCGGGTAGCCGCTTCTCAGGCCGGGTAGTCGCGCAGCTCGATGTCCGTCGCCGCCTTCTCGGTGAGCTTCTTGAAGAAGCCGGCCAGCAGACGCGAGCTGAGCAGCCGGTACATCCGGTCGCGGCTGCGGATCCGCCGCTCGGTGGGCGGCGCGAAGAACGGGCCCGCGTTGCCGGAGATCTTCTGGCAGCCCTTGGCGAAGTCCCGGATCCGGCTCTCGTATTCGGCGAACGCGGTGCGGTGGTCGCCGCCCGCCAGGGCGAGCTCACCGGCCAGCACGTACGAGCCGACGATCGCCACACCCGTGCCCATGCCGCCCATGGTCGCCCCGTACCCCGCGTCCCCGAGCAGCGCCACGCGGCCCTTGGTCAGCCGGTCGACGTGGATCTGGGCGATGGCGTCGAAGTACAGGTCGTCGGCCTGCTCCAGGGCCTTCAGAACGAGAGGCGTCTCCCAGCCCATGTCCGCGAACCGCTCGGCGAGGATCCGCTTCTGCGCGGCCACGTCCCGGCGGTCGTACGTCAGCTCCCCGGACCGGAAGACCAGCAGGGCGCCCGCGCGGTCGGGGTCGCCGTCGTAGTTGCTGATGCCCACACAGCGGCCCGGCTCGCTGTAGAGGCGCCCCGTACGGTTCAGGCCCAGGTGGTTGGGGACCTCGAAACCGGCCACGTAGTGGTCGAAGAAGCGCAGGTACCGGGACTCGTCACCGAAGGCCAGGCGGCGGGTGTTGGAGTGCAGGCCGTCGGCGCCGACGACGAGGTCGAAGCGGCGGGGCGCGCCGCGCTCGAAGGCGACCTCGACGCCGTCGGGCGTTTCGGTGAGCGCGGTGATCGAGTCCCCGAAGACGTACTCGGCCTCGTCCCTGGTCCGCTCGTACATGATCTGCGCCAGCTCGCCGCGGAAGATCTCGACGTCGCCGCTCATCATTTCGGCGGGCAGGTCGACGCGCGGGGCGCCGTCGGCGTCGACGACGCTCTGCGCGCCCATGTGGGTCTGCCGGGCGTGAACCTCGTCCCAGATGCCCATCGAGGTCAGCACCGTGCGGTGGACGTGGCCGCGGAAATCGACGGCGAAGCCGCCGCCGCGCAGCGCGGGCGCCTTCTCGACGACGGTGACGCGGGCGCCGTACCGGGCGAGGTTCAGGGCGAGGGCCGGGCCGGCGACGCTGGCGCCGGAGATCAGGACGTTCAGGTGACCGAGGCGGTGTGTGTTCGTCATGGCAAGCAGCCTCCACGGAGGCGCTGACCGTCCCCCTACCGTTCGCTGACCGCCGCTGACCGCAGCCGCCGGCCCCGCTCGAAGGCCTCGTCGTAGGCCTCGGCGGACAGCCGCGCGCGTACGGCCTCCTCGGTGCGGACGGCATCGCGGTCGCCGCGCACGACGGCACCCCGCACACCCGCGGCGGCGCCCAGGAGTTCGGCGGCCCGCTGCGGGTGCCCGGCGACCTCCGCCAGAGCCTCGGCCACCTCCGCAAGCACCAGCACCTCCGGCGACTCCGAGGCGGCGGTCAGGGCCTGCGTGAACCACTCCCGGGCCGTCTCGGCGTCCCCCTCACCCGCGGCCGTACGGCCGAGACCGACGAGGATCCGCGCCGTCTCACCGGCGCTGAACCAGTTCGCCGCGCACAGCTCCAGGGCGCTTTCGTAGAGCACGCGCGCGTGGGCCGCGTCCCCCGACAGCCGGGCCACGTCGCCGAGGCCCCGCCGCGCGGCCGCCACCTTGTCGAGGACACCGGCGGTGCGGGCCAGTGCCGCCGCGTGCGTGAAGTGAGCGGCGGCGTCCTCGGCGTCGCCCCGGTGCAGCAGCACGCTCGCCCGCGAGCGCAGCAGGTCCGCGCTCTCCTCGGGCGCCCGCAGCTGCTGTACGTACGTCAGGCCCTCGTCCAGCAGCCGCAGGGCGTGCCCGTACTCGCCCCGCCAGCGCGCGAACGTGCCGAGCGGATCGAGGCAGTTGGCCATCCCCCAGCGGTCCCCGGTCGCCCGGAAACCGTCCAGGGAACGGGCGAACGCGGCCTCGGCCGTGACCGATCGGCCCGCGTACAGCTCCTGGTAGGCGGCGCCCAGGTCCAGCAGCGCCCGCCCCCAGGGGCTGTCGTTGGTCTGGATGCGCACGTGCTCCTCGACGGTGAGCTGGGGGCCGCCCGTCAGGGACCACAGGATCACGGTGAACGGCAGCCGCAACGGCCGGTTCAGCGACCGCATCAGGGCGCCCACCCGCGCCAGGAGTTCGGACTCGCCGGGATCCTCGCCACTGCCGCTGATCGCGTTCATCGCGCACAGGGCGTACTGCTCGGCCAGCCCCTCGGGCGGCTCGTCGCCGACGGCCGCCAGCAGCGCGCGGGCCTGCGCGAGGTGGTCGCCGTGCAGGCCGCGCAGCCGCCGGAACCAGGTCAGCGCGGCCATCAGCCGCAGCGCGTCCCCGGGAGCCGTGTCCGTCAGGTGGCGCAGGGCCGCGTCGAGGTCGGCGTACTCGGCACTCAACCGGTCCAGCCAGGGCAGTTGCTCGCCGCTGCGGACGTACGGCTCCGCGCGCTCGGCCAGCCCGAGGAAGTACGCGGCGTGCGCGTCCTCGAGTCCGCGCCGGCCGGTGACGTGCTCGGCGGCGAAGGCCCGGATCGTCTCCAGCATCCGGTAGCGCCCGTCGGACACCTCCAGGAACGACTTCTCCACCAGCGAGGCCAGCAGGTCCTGCGGCCACGGCACCCCGCACACGGCTTCGACCGCGTCGGCCGTGGCACCCCCGGCGAACACCGTCAGCCGCCCGGCCAGTTCCCGCTCCGGCTCGTCCAGCAGGTCCCAGCTCCACTCCACGACGGCCCGCAGGGTGCGGTGGCGGGGCGCCTTGGTTCGGTCGCCGCGGGTCAGCAGCCGGAACCGGTCGTCCAGGCGGTCGGCGAGCTCGTCCGGACCGAGGGTGCGCAGCCGGGCCGCCGCCAGCTCGATGGCCAGCGGCAGCCCGTCCAGCGCACGGCAGATGTCGGGCACGCGCGCGTGGCCCTCGAAGCCGGGGCGCACCGCCCGCGCCCGGTCGAGGAAGAGCTGTTCCGCCGGCTTCGGCGGCAATGACGGCACCGGCACGAGGACCTCGCCGGTGATGCCCAGGGCCTCCCGGCTGGTGGCCAGCACCCGCACCCGCGGGCAGGAGCCGAGCAGCAGCCCGGTGACCCGGGCCGCCTCCTCGACCAGGTGCTCGCAGTTGTCCAGGACGAGCAGCGCCTCCCGCTCCTCGAGCGCGGCCAGCAGCCGCTGCGTGGTGTCGGCGGCGGCGTTGCGGAAGCCCTCACGCACGCCGAGTGCGGTCAGGACGGCGTACGGGATCCGTCCGGCGTCGGTGAGCGGCGCGAGCTCGACGAAGCACACGTCCGGGTGGGTGCGGGCGGCCTCGATCGCCAGGCGGGTCTTGCCCGCCCCGCCCGGGCCGGTCAGCGTCACCAGACGGGACCGGTCGAGGAGCGCGGCGATCCGCGCCAGCTCGGCGTCGCGGCCGACGAAACGGGTCAGCTGGGCGGGCAGCCGGGAGCGCCGGGGAGCGGGCTCCTCGCCCTGGAGCAGCTCCAGGTGGAGCGCGGACAACTCGGGCGAGGGATCGGCGCCCAGCTGGTCCGCGAGCGCGCGGCGGGCCTCCTCGTACACGGTGAGCGCCTCCGCGGGCCGCCCGGCCGCGTGCAGGGCCCGCATCAACTGCCCGTACAGCCGCTCGCTCAGCGGGTGGGCGGCGAGCAGCGCCCGCAGCTCCGGTACGAGGTCGGGGCCGCCGCCGAGCAGCAGGTCCGCCTCTATCCGGTCGGTCACGGCGGCCAGCCGCAGCTCCTCCAGGCGCGTGCTCTCGGCATGCGCGCCGGGCAGGTCGGGCAGGGCCGGGCCGCGCCACTCGGTGAGCGCCTCGCGCAGCCGGGCCGCCGCCCGCGCGGTGTCACCCGCGGCGAGGGCGGCGCGGCCGTCCCGGGCCAGCTGCTCGAAGCGGTGGGCGTCGACGCAGTCCGGCGCGGTGACGAGGCGGTAGCCGGCCGCGGTGGCCTCGATCTCCGCGTCCGGGCCGAGGCGCCTGCGCAGGCGGGAGATCTGCGACTGGAGCGCGTTGGCGGCCCCGGCGGGCGGCTCGGCGCCGTACAGGCCGTCGATCAGCCGCTCGGTGGACACCGTGCGGCCCGCCTCCAGCAGGAGGAGGGTGAGCAGGGCGCGCGGGCGGGGCCCGCCGGGGTCTGTCGGGCTGCCGTCCTCGGTACGGATCTCCAGCGGGCCCAGGATGCCGAAGCGCATTCCCCGGATTCTGGCAGGTGAGGCGGGTCCGCGGGTACGGCAAAAAGCCGGCCCACCCTGAGGTGGACCGGCTCAGTGCAGCGAACCAGGCAGTGGCCGCGCGCTCAGCTGGAGCGTCAGCGCCCGACCTTGCCGGCCTTGATGCACGAGGTGCAAGCGTTCACGCGCTTCGGCGTCCCGCCGACCACGGTACGCACACGCTGGATGTTCGGGTTCCAGCGACGGGACGTACGGCGGTGCGAGTGCGAGATGTTGTTGCCGAAGCCCGGCCCCTTGCCGCAGACGTCGCAGTTGGCAGCCACGGGTCACTCCAAAGACTTCAGATGCACTTACGGTTGATCCCGGCATGCCGGGATCGAGATCTTACGGCTCTACGAGCGCTTTGAGATCTGAGTGGCGTTGCCAGGGGAAAGCCCGACCGGGATCGGGCAACCGGAGCAGCATACAACGGCTGCTCCCGCAGAACGAAATTACCATGGCTGCTCCGGGGCCCGCTCCGGCCCTCTTCCGGCCGGCCCCGCCCCGGGGTCTACGCTGCGTGCAGTCCAGCAGCTCAGGGAGGCGCAGGTGGCGCAGGTGCCGCAGACGTTCGATGCTCTCGCGGTGCGCACCTGGTGCGGTCTGGCACTTCGGGCGCTGGGACGGGCCCGCGAGGAGATCGACGCGATCAACGTCTATCCCGTGGCCGACGGCGACACCGGCACCAACCTGTACCTGACCGTCGAGTCGGCCGCCGCGGCGGTGGAGGCGGTGTTCTCGGCATACGAAGTGAACGCTGCGAACGCGCCGAACGCTGCGAACGCGGCGAACGCGGCGAACGCGGCGAACGCGGCGAACGCGGCGAACGCGGCGAACGCGGCGAACGCGGCGAACGCGGTGAACGCCGCCGGTGGCAGCGCGGCCCCGTCCGGCCCGTCGCCGGCCGACGCCGCGCGTGCGATGGCACACGGCGCCCTCATCGGGGCGCGGGGCAACTCCGGGACGATCCTGGCGCAGCTGCTGCGCGGCATGGCCCAGGTGCTGGCCGCGGACCGGGGGAGTGCTCACGTCGACGGACAGGCCCTGCGGCTCGCCCTGCGGCACGCGGCCGACTCCGCCCGGCAGGCCGTGGCCCACCCGGTCGAGGGCACGGTCCTGTCGGTCGCCTCGGCCGCCGCCGACGCGGCCGCCGCCGACGCGGCCGCCGCCGCCGAGGGCGACTGCGGCACGGTCGCGCGCGCCGCCTACGAGGGGGCGCGGACGGCCCTCGCCGCCACCCCGGGCCAGCTGGCCGTCCTCGAACGCGCCGGCGTGGTCGACGCCGGCGGGCGGGGGCTGGTGGCGGTGCTCGCGGCCCTGGTGGAGACGTTCACGGGGCAGGCGCCGGCCACGGGGGCGCCGTACACGGCGGCCCCGCGGCCGACTGTGCCCCACGCCCGCGCCGACGAAGCGGACGGCCCGGCACAGGCGCATGCGGACACGGACCACCCGGGCGCAGATCATGCGGGCGTTCCGGCAGAGGGATGCGCGGGCGGGGGTCAGATGGAGCGTGGGGGCGGAGCGCACCCGGGTCCGGGGCGGACGGGCCCTCGGGGAGAAGAGCGCGCGGGGCCCGGTGGGTCCGAGGACGCGGACGGGACGCACGCGCGCGGAGGCCGTGCCGATCGTCCGGACGGGGCGCGCGCGTGTGTGTCCGATGCCGATCTGGCGGGTCCCGGTGGGGCCGCGCGCGGGCGGCGGCATCCCGCCTACGAGGTGATCTATCTCCTGGAGGCTCAGGACGCGGCCGTGGCCCGGCTGCGGGAGCGGCTCGACGCGCTCGGGGACTCCCTCGTCGTGGTCGGCGGCGACGGGTTGTGGAACGTCCATGTGCACGTCGACGACGCGGGCGCCGCCGTCGAGGCGGGCGTGGAGGCCGGGCGGCCGTACCGGATCAGGATCACCCACTTCGGCGCCGGCGACGTGCACGCCACCGGTGCCGAGCGGCCCTCCCGCGAGCGCGCCCAGCGCGCCGTGGTGGCCGTCGTGCCCGGCGAGGGCCTGGCCGACCTGTACACGGAGGCCGGGGCGACCACCGTGCTCGCCCGCCCCGGGGAGCCGCCGGCCAGCGGGGAGCTCGTCGAGGCGGTGCGCCGCGCCCACGCGCGCGAGGTGGTGCTGCTGCCCAACGACGCCGAGCTGCGTCACACCGCGGCGGCGGCCGCCGAGCAGGCCCGCGGGGAGGGGGTCCGCGTGGCGCTGATCCCCACCCGCTCGGCGGTGCAGGGCATCGCCGCCCTCGCGGTGCACGAGCCCGAGCGCCGCTTCGACGAGGACGTCGTCGCCATGACCTCGGCGGCGGGCGCCACCCGCCACGCCGAGGTCACCGTCGCCGAACACCAGTCGTGGACCACGGCCGGCATCTGCCAGGCCGGGGACGTCCTGGGCCTGATCGACGGCGATGTGGCCGTGATCGCCTCCGACGTCACGGCGACGGCCGCGACGGTCCTGGACCGTATGCTCGCGGCGGGCGGCGAGATGGTCACCCTGGTGCTGGGCGACGAGGCCCCGGAATCGATCGCAGCCGACCTGGAGGCCCGGGTGCGCGAGTCGTACCTGGCGGTCGACACGGTGGTGTACCGGGGCGGCCGGCAGGGGCCGCTGCTGCTCATCGGCGTGGAGTGACGCCGATGGAGTGAGGCGGCCGGCACCCGCACCGCACTCGCCGCGCGCCCGCACCGCACGGCACCCGCTCCACCGCACGGCGCTCGCAGCGCACTCGCACCGTGCCCGCCGTGCGGCCCTGCACGGCACTCGCCCTGCCGCACCGTGCCCGTCGCGCACTCGGGACCGCGCCGCCGTGCACCGCATGGCACCCGCCCCGCCGCGTGGCACCCGCACCGCTACCGCACCGGCACCGGGTTCGCGGCGGATCCGTACTGCTGGGTGTCCGGCCCGTACGGGTACCGGGTTCGCGGTGCATCCGCACTGCTGGGTGTCCGGCCCGTACGGGTACCGGGTTCGCGGTGCATCCGTACTGCG
>NZ_JBEYZY010000022.1:30215-137381 GCF_040646295.1 Streptomyces sp. NPDC046197
TACGTGCTGGGTGTCCGGCCCGTACGGGTACCGGGTTCGCGGTGCATCCGTACTGCTGGGTGTCCGGCCCGTACGGGTACCGGGTTCGCGGCGGATCCGTACTGCTGGGTGTCCGGCCCGTACGGGTACCGGGTTCGCGGCGGATCCGTACCGCTGGGCACCCGCCCCGCACCGCCGCGCACTCGCATCGCACTTGCACCGCGCCTGCAGCGCATCCGCACGGCACCCGCGGCGCGCGCACCGCCCCCGCTCCGGTCACTACTCCACCCGTGCCTCCGGCACGTTCAGCAGCCGCCCCGCCTCGGCCCTGCGCGACTGGACCGTGGCGTCCCCGTCGTCGGCACCCTCGTACGCGGCGAGCACCGCACGCGCGCGTGCCGCCCCCGCGCCGGGCCGGCCCAGGTCGACCTCCAGCCGGCCGGCGGCGAGCTCGGCGCCGGTGCGCTCGTGCAGGGCGGTTTCGCCCAGCGACGCGAACGTCCCGGCGGCGCGGTCCACTTGGGCCAGGGCCTCCTCGAACGCCCCCCGGATCGCGTCGTCCTTCGCCGCCTCGGCGCCGTACCGGGCGAGCAGGTCGGCGAACTGCCGGTGGGTGTGCCCGAGTTCGGCGACCAGCCGCAGCCGCGCCTCCTCGTCGTCAACCGAGTCCAGCGCCGCCCGGCACTCCCGGACAGCGGCCGTCATCAGCTCCCGCGCCCGGTCCCCGCGCGCCCCGTCAACACCCCCTGGCTCCACGCCTCCCGACTCAACACTCCCCGACTCAACTCCCGCTGCCTCCACACCCCTTCCCTCCCCACTCGCCCCGGTGCGCAGCGCAAGCCAAGCGCGGGCACGCAGTGAGCGGACGAGGCCGTGGACGCTGCCCAGCGAGCGCCACAGGTCGCCCGCGCGCGCGTAGGCACGGTCCGCCTCGGTGAGCAGTCCCGCCTGGCCAAGGGACTCCGCGGCGAGGTGGGCGAGCGTCGCGTGGTCCTGCTGCTCGGGCCAGTGACGGGCGATCTCGGCCGCCTGGAGCCGGCGTTCGGCGGCGGCGCGGTGCTCCCCCAGCTCGCTCAGACAGTCGCCGAGCCACCACTGCGTCTGCACGACCGCGCCGTCGCCGTGCGTCTCGGCCGTCAGGTCCGGCAGCGCGGACTCCAGCACCTCCGCGGCCTCGGCCCAGCGCCCCAGCCGCAGCAGCAGCCCGCCGAGCTGCTGACGCGCCCAGGCGCCCAGCGTCGGACCCTGGCCGGCCTCGTCGGCCCAGTGCGCCGCCTGGAGGGCGTGGTCCGCGGCCTCCTCGGCCCGGTCCCGTCCGCCGAGCACCTCGGCGAGCTGGAGGTGGAGCTGGGCCCGTCCCGTCGCCTCCAGATGCGGCCCGCCGTGCTCCAGGGCGGCCCGCAGGGCCCGTTCGGCCCCCGCCGGGTCGCCCAGGTGGTGCGCGAGTCCGGCCAGCCGCGCCTCGTACTCCACCGCGAACCACGGCAGCCCGGCGTCGACGTACTCGTCCGAGGCCCGCTGGAACAGCTCCGCGGCCGCCCGGAGGTCCCCGGTGCGGGCGGTGATCTCCGCGAGCATCGCCCGCGCCTCCGCCGCCCGCGACGCGAGGCGCACATCGTCCCCGGCGTACCCGTCGACCAGCGCCAGCACCTCCCGCGCGGCCGCGTCCGCGGCCGACAGGTCCGCCTGTGCCACCGGCCCGTCGGCCTCGTGCACCCGCCGCATCAGGATCCGCGCCCGCCCGATCAGCACGGACGCCGTCTGCCGTACACCGGTGCCGTCCTCGGCGTACAGCGCGAGGACGGTGTCGCAGGGCCCGGCGACTGCCGCGAGCGCCCCGTCCACGTCGCCCGCCAGTGCCCGTACGTACGCCGCACGGGCGTGCGCGGCCAGCGCCTCGCCGGGGTCGCCCGCCTCCGCGTACAGTGCGGCAGCCCGCTCGAACAGATCGGCGCCCTCGGGGCCCCGGTCCATCGCCTGGTGGTCGGCGATCTCCGCGCGGTCGCGGGCGTCCAGCTCGACGCCCGCCAGACCCTCCGCGGCCCGCGCGACCGCCGCCCATGCCTCCATGGCGTGCGGCTGCAGCGTCTCCGACAGCCGCCGGGCCTCGGCGATCAGTGCGGGCAGCCCGGACGCGTCCGCCGGGACGTCCGCGGCAGGCGTCGCCGTGGGGCGCACCGGGGGAGCCGGGGAGGCGGCGGCCGGTCGCGCCGCCGTCCGCACGCCCAGCGGCAGCCGGTCCACCAGCGGGCGCTGCGCCATGCGCGAGCGTGCTCCCTCGCTGATGTGGGAGGTGCCGTTGCGCAGGTCGAAGCGCGCGGCCAGCGCCTCGGCCTGCGCGCGCGTGTGGACGGCCAGTTCGGCGGCGGTCCAGGCGCGACCCGCCGGGCCGGGCACCCGCTGCCCGCCCAGCCCGAGCTGCACCAGACGGTCCATCAGCAGGGTCACCACGGCCAGGAAGTCCAGCCTGCTGCGCGGATGCCCGGAGTCGGTGAAGTACGCCGGGCGCTGCGCCAGCAGCTCGAGGCCACGCGCCTCGTTGCCGGTCAGCGCGCAGAACTCCACGTGGTCGGCGTACGCGCCGCGCATGCTCTCCATCGGCCGCACCAGCCGGAAGCCGCGCAGATGGTGGGCGCGTGCCTCGTCGACGCGGCCGAGCCGCAGCAGCGGCGTCAGGGAGGACGCGAGGGCGGTGTGCGGCTGGTGGGCGCAGCTGTACTCGCCCTCCAGGACCGGCCGCCACAGTTCGACCGCCTCCGCGTCCCGGCCCCGTTCGGCCTGCCACCAGCCCTGCCCGTGCAGCTCGCAGGCGTGGCAGTCGGCCATGCCGTCCCGGTCGGCGGACAGCCATGCCGCGTAGGCGCGTTCGGCGCGCGCCACGTCTCCGACGTGTGCGGCGACATGGAACTCGGCGCTGCGCACCGCCCGTTCGGAGTGCCCGGCGAGCCGGTAGCGGTGCTCCATCTCGCCCAGCCACTTCTCGACCGACGCCAGCGGGATGTGCGGCTGGTCGAGCATCCCGGCCGTCATCCACTTGAAGACCCAGTGCAGTGAGTGGGTCTCGTACTCGTCGAAGTCCTCGGGGCGTTCGTCCCACATGCGCAGCAGCCGCGCGAACGGGACGAACATCTTGTCCTTCTCGGAGCTGTAGTTGTAGACCTTCAGCTGGTGCCCGAGCGCCTCGATCACGGCGAGCGGGACGTTCAGCCTCTCGGCCTCGGCGAGCAGTTGCTCCGCGCGCGCGTTGCGGGCCGGGCCCTCCGGCTGCTCGCCGTTCTCGGCCATCGCCCGGCGCAGCGAGTCGAAGTCGGTGATCTCACTCATCGGTGACCGTCCCCGTCGAGTCGGTGTCGCTGTGGGTGGCCCACTCCAGGAGGCCGAGGAACGCGCGGTTGAGCAGTGCCGAGTCGGCCGGCCGCAGCGGACGCTGCGCCATCAGCAGCGCCTGGCCGTACAGGGACTCCGTGGCGGTGCCGATCAGTTCCGCCTCGTGCAGCGAACCGATCCGGCGGATCAGCGGGTTGAGGTGGTTGAGCACCAGACGCGCGCGTGGGGCGCCACCGCGCAGCGAGCCCAGGATGCCCGCCCACAACTCGTCGGCCTGCGCCTCGGCCTCGGCGCGCGCCTGCTCGTGCCGTGCCGCCCGGTCGTCCAGGTGCAGCGCGGGCACCGACAGGGGGTGGAAGGCGCGCAGGACGACATCACAGCCCAGCGGGTCCAGCTTGGCGCGCGCGGCGGCCAGAAAGTCCGACAGTGCCAGCTCCTCGGCCGGGTCGACGGCGTCCAGGTGGGCGGTCACGGTGTCCGCGTCGAGCTCGGCGACCACCGTCCCCGGCCGCACCGACGGCAACGCCTCGATCAGCTCGCTGTCGTACGTGTAGCCGCCGTTGACGACGCCGATGCCCTGCGCGGAGGCGATCGGGGCGACCTGCCGGTACTCCTCGACCGTCCGGGTGAAGTGCACGACCGGATGCCGCTGCGCGAACTCCTCCAGGGACAGCTGCCCGTCGGTCGTCTCGAAGGGCAGCCACGGCAGCATCGTGCGCAGCATGTCCCTGTCGTGCCGGGCCAGGGACTTCACACCCAGGAAGTGCACGGACAGGAACGCCGCCAGCCGTTCCGGATCGCCGGCCGCCAGGCCCGTCAGCCAGGACCGAATCCTTTCGCCGAGTGCCTCCCGCACGGCGGCCAGCGTCTCGTCCTCGTACAGCGCCTCGCGGGAGGCGGTGGGCCGCAGGCTGTCGGTGTCCAGCACACAGCGCACGAAGAACGCCCAGTCGGGCAGCAGCTGTTCGGCCCGCTCGGTCAGCAGCATGCCCTTCAGATGCACCCGGTGTCCCGCCCGCTGTGCCGGGCTGACCGCCGAGGGCAGTACGTACGCCACCCCGCGGATCCCGGCCAGCGGCACGTCCAGGTCGATCGAGTCCAACGGCGTGAAGCCGAACACGTCGTGGCAGTGCCGGGCCAGGGCCACCCGCCGGGTCGCGGGGGAGGGGTACGCCCGGTCCCAGGGCGCGGGCAGCTCGGTCACCGGGGTGTCGCCGACACGGACGTCGTAGGGCAGCAGCGATCCGAAGTCCCGGGCCAGGGCGAGCACACGCTGCTCGGACAGCCACTCGGCCGCCCCCGCCCGCGCCTGGAGGTGCACGGTGGTGCCGGGTTCGGGCCGTACCGAGTCCGGCAGCGTCCGCACGGTGTACGAGCCGTCGTCGCGCGCCGTCCACTCCACGGGCGGCGCCCCGGGCGTACGGGCGCTGCGGCTGACGACCCGGATCCGCTCGGCGACCACGAAACAGGCCAGCAGGCCGATGCCGAACTGGCCGAGGAAGTCCGAGCGGGCCTCCTGCAGCCCCTCGGCCCGCTTGGAACTGCGGCCGATGGTCGCCAGCAGGTCGTGCACGTCGGACTCGGTGAGCCCGACGCCGGTGTCCTCCACCCGCAGCGTGGCGGCTCCTTCGGTGTCCACCGACAGCCGCACCACGGCCGGGGCGTCGGGGTGTTCCGCGCGCCGGGCGGTGATGGCGTCCACGGCGTTCTGCAACAGCTCGCGCAGATAAACCTTGGGACTGGAGTACAGGTGGTGCGAGAGCAGGTCCACCAGACCGCGCAGGTCGACCTGGAACATGTGGGCTGACTGGGGTGCCTGTGATGACTGTGAGGTCTGGGAGTCCATCGTCGCAGCGCCGGTGGGGGGAACTTCGCGACGGCGCGGGGTCGGGCGGTCCCATGGGTGGGGCGGTGACCGCGGGGGAGGCCGGAGCGCGCCATCCTAGAGCCGGGACGACCCGCCTGACCAGGGGTTTCACCGGACGTATACGGCATTGTCGGTGCCGTGGTGTGCAATGGATCTCGTGCCCGCACTGGAAGAACCACTGGAACAGCCACTGAAGTCGGTGCTCGGCCCCGCCACCGCGAAGGTGATGGCCGAGCACCTCGGCCTGCACACCGTCGGCGACCTCCTCCACCACTACCCGCGCAGATACGAGGAGCGCGGTCAGCTCACCCACCTGGCCGACCTCCCCATGGACGAGCACGTCACGGTGGTCGCCCAGGTCGCCGACGCCCGCCTGCACAGCTTCGCCTCCCCCAGGGCGCCCCGTGGCAAGGGCCAGCGCCTGGAGGTGACGATCACCGACGGCAGCGGCCGGCTGCAACTGGTCTTCTTCGGCAACGGCGTGCACAAACCCCACAAGGAACTCCTGCCGGGCACCCGCGCGATGTTCGCGGGCAAGGTCTCCGTGTTCAACCGACGGCTCCAACTGGCGCATCCCGCGTACGAATTGCTGAAGAGCGACACCGAGGAGGCGGTGGAGACCTGGGCCGGAGCGCTCATCCCCCTCTACCCCGCCACCGCCAAGCTGGAGTCCTGGAAGATCGGCAAGGCGGTCCAGACGGTGCTGCCCAGCGCCCGGGAAGCCCTCGACCCCCTCCCCGACTCGCTCCGAGAGGGCCGGGGCCTCGTCTCCCTCCCCGAGGCCCTGCTCAAGATCCACCGCCCGCACACCAAGGCGGACATCGCCGACGCCCGCGCGCGCCTGAAGTGGGACGAGGCCTTCGTCCTCCAGGTCGCCCTGGCCCGCCGCCGGCACGCGGACGCCCAGCTCCCGGCGGTCCCGCGCAGGGCCGCCCCGGACGGCTTCCTCGCGGCCTTCGACGACCGCCTGCCGTTCACGCTCACCGAGGGCCAGCAGAAGGTCTCCAAGGAGATCTTCGACGACCTGGCGACCGAACATCCGATGCACCGGCTGCTGCAGGGAGAGGTCGGCAGCGGCAAGACACTCGTGGCCCTGCGCGCCATGCTCGCCGTGGTCGACGCGGGCGGGCAGGCCGCGATGCTCGCGCCCACCGAGGTGCTGGCCCAGCAGCACCACCGGTCGGTCGTCGAGATGATGGGCGCGCTGGCCGAGGGCGGGATGCTGGGCGGGGCCGAGCAGGCCACCAAGGTGGTGCTGCTCACCGGGTCGACGGGCGCGGCCGCCCGACGGCAGGCGCTGCTCGACCTGGTCACCGGGGAGGCCGGCATCGTGATCGGCACGCACGCGCTGATCGAGGAGAAGGTTCAGTTCCACGACCTGGGGCTCGTCGTGGTCGACGAGCAGCACCGGTTCGGGGTCGAGCAGCGCGACGCCCTGCGCGGCAAGGGGCACTCCCGGGGGGAGAAGCGGACTCCGCACCTGCTCGTCATGACCGCCACGCCCATTCCGCGCACGGTCGCCATGACCGTCTTCGGCGACCTGGAGACGTCCGTACTCGACCAGCTCCCGGCCGGCCGCTCACCCATCGCCAGCCATGTCGTCCCGGCCGCCGACAAGCCGCACTTCCTGGCGCGCGCCTGGGAGCGGGTGCGCGAGGAGGTGGCGAACGGGCACCAGGCGTACGTCGTCTGCCCGCGCATCGGCGACGAGGAGGACGGCGCGAAGGCGGCGAAGAAGAAGTCCCCGGAGGACGAGGCCGAGAAGCGGCCCCCGCTCGCCGTGCTCGACGTGGCCGACCAGCTCGCCAAGGGTCCGCTGGGCGGCCTGAGGGTCGAGGTCCTGCACGGCCGTATGCACCCCGACGACAAGGACGCGGTGATGCGCCGCTTCGCCGCCGCAGAGACCGACGTGCTGGTCGCCACGACCGTCATCGAGGTCGGCGTGAACGTGCCGAACGCCACGGCGATGGTGATCATGGACGCGGACCGCTTCGGCGTCTCCCAGCTGCACCAGCTGCGCGGCCGGGTCGGCCGGGGCTCGGCGCCCGGCCTGTGCCTGCTGGTCACCGAGATGCCGGAGGCGAGCGCGGCCCGCCAGCGGCTGAACGCGGTGGCGTCCACCCTCGACGGCTTCGAACTCTCCCGCATCGACCTGGAACAGCGCCGGGAAGGTGACGTCCTGGGCCAGGCGCAGTCCGGCGCCCGCTCCAGCCTGCGCGTGCTCGCGGTCATCGAGGACGAGGAGGTCATCGCCGAGGCCCGTGAGGAGGCCGCGGCGGTGGTGGCCGCCGACCCGAACCTGGAGCGCCTCCCGGGGCTGCGGACCGCACTGGACGCCCTGCTCGACGACGACAGGGAACAGTATTTGGAAAAGGGCTGAAAACGGCAGAAGCAGAAAAGGCCTGAAGGGGGCAGGAAAGGGCTGGGGCGGCTGAGGCGGCTGAGGGCAGCGCGGTCAAGGGGCGCGGGGAACTGCGCGCCCAGCCACCGCGAATCCGCACCCGCCGACGGCGAATCCGCACCCGCCGACGGTGAATCCGCACCCGCCGACGGCGAATCCGTGCCACCACCTCTGCCTGCCAAAGATCCGCACTCACCTCTGCCTGACAAAAATCCGCACCCCACCTCTGCCTGCCAAACTGGACGCGTAACCATCCCCGGAGCAAGGACCCGAGATGACCCGCGTGATCGCCGGCGCAGCCGGCGGACGCCGCCTGGCTGTACCACCCGGCACCGGAACCCGGCCGACCTCCGACCGCGCACGCGAGGGCCTCTTCTCCACCTGGCAGTCCCTCATCGGCGGCCCCCTGGACGGCGAACGGGTCCTCGACCTCTACGCCGGATCGGGCGCGGTCGGCCTGGAGGCGCTGTCCCGCGGCGCCGGGCACACCCTCCTCGTCGAGGCCGACGCCCGCGCCGTCCGCACGGTCCGCGACAACGTCCGCAGCATCGGCCTGCCCGGCGCCGAGGTGAGGGCGGGCAAAGCCGAACAGATCGTCCGCACGGCACCGCCGAGGGACCCGTACGACATCGTCTTCCTCGATCCCCCGTACGCCGTCTCCGACGACGATCTTCGCGAGATTCTGCTCACACTCCGCACGGAGGGGTGGCTCGCCGAGGAAGCCCTCGTCACCGTGGAGCGCAGCACCAGGGGCGGAAAATTCACATGGCCGCACGGATTCGCCGCGATCCGGGCCCGTCGCTACGGCGAAGGGACGTTTTGGTACGGTCGCGCCGCCTCTACGTGCGAAGACGCACAATGACCGGACCGGAGAGCGAGGGATCCCAGTTGCGCCGCGCCGTCTGTCCCGGGTCGTTCGACCCCATCACCAACGGACACCTCGACATCATTGCCCGCGCCTCCCGCCTGTACGACGAGGTCTATGTGGCGGTGATGATCAACAAGGCCAAGAAGGGCCTGTTCGAGATCGACGAGCGGATCGACCTCATCCGCCAGGTCACCGCCGAGTACGGGAACGTCCGGGTGGAGGCCTTCCACGGGCTCCTCGTCGACTTCTGCAAGCAGCGTGACATCCCCGCCATCGTCAAGGGCCTGCGCGCCGTCAGCGACTTCGACTACGAGCTGCAGATGGCCCAGATGAACAACGGCCTCTCGGGCGTCGAGACGCTCTTCGTGCCCACCAACCCCACCTACAGCTTCCTGTCGTCCTCCCTGGTCAAGGAGGTCGCGGCCTGGGGCGGCGACGTCTCCCACCTGGTGCCGCCGGTGGTCCTGGACGCCCTCACCGAGCGCCTGAAGACGGACTGACCCCCCTCCCGGGCGGCCCATGTCCGGCCCCCCGGAAACCCACGGGGACCGCCGGGAGGCCTGACTGCCCGTCACCCGGTGTCCCGCGGCCACCCCAGGGCCGTACAGTCGTCCCGTCCGTCTCCAACACATCGGTAGAGAGTGGCGAGCACACGGTGGACGTGCAGAAGAAGCTCGACGAGATCGTCACCGCGATCTCCAGTGCCCGGTCCATGCCCATGTCGGCGTCGTGCGTGGTCAACCGCGCCGACCTGCTCGCCATGCTCGACGAGGTGCGCCAGGCCCTGCCCGGCTCCCTCGCGCAGGCCCAGGAGCTGATCGGCGACCGCGAGCAGATGGTCGAGCAGGCCCGCCAGGAGGCCGAGCGGATCATCGAGCACGCGCACGCCGAGCGCGGCTCGCTGATCTCCGACACCGAGGTCGCCCGCCGCTCCCAGGCCGAGGCCGACCGGATCCTCACCGAGGCCCGCCAGGAGGCCGAGGAGATCCGCGCCGACGCCGACGACTACGTCGACTCCAAGCTCGCCAACTTCGAGGTCGTCCTCACCAAGACCCTGGGCTCGGTCGGCCGCGGCCGCGAGAAGCTGCTCGGCACCGGCCCCGGCCTGGACGAGGACGGCTACGAGGACGAGGACGCCCCCGAGCGCAGCCACGACCCCGACACCCTGCGCCGCAACGCCGACGCCTACGTCGACGTCAAGCTCGGCGCCTTCGAGGCGGTCCTCGCCAAGACCCTGGAGGCGGTCGGCCGAGGCCGTCAGAAGCTGCACGGCCGGATCGCCACCGACGACCTCGGCGCCCTCGCCGACGACACCAGCACCGTCCAGCACTCCAGCGACGCCGACTACCTCGCCGACCTCGCCGCCATGACGGAGACGCCCGTGGTCCAGCCGGCCGAACAGCCCGCCCCACCGTCGTACGAGCCGCAGCCGGCGTACGGCTACCAGCAGCCCGCGCAGACCGACCCGTACGCCGGCTACCAGCAGGGCTACGGCCAGCAGGCCGACCCGTACGGCTACCAGCAGGCCGATCCGTACGCCTCCACCCAGGGTTACGCTCAGGCGGGAGGGGCCACCTTCCAGGGCTACGACGCCCAGCAGGCGGCCTACGACCCGAACCAGGTCCAGCACGAGCACCAGGGGTACGCCCAGCCGCAGGCCCAGCAGCCGCACGCCCTCGACGAGACCAGCCTCTTCGACACCAGCATGATCAGCGCGGAGCAGCTGCGGGCCTACGAGCAGGGCCGCGGCCTGTAGCCGGACACCGGATTGGGCCGAGAGCGAAAGGTCCAGTATCCTGGCTCTTCGGTCGCGAGTACGTCTGCGATCAGCGCTGCCCGGGGGCACCTCCGGACGGCGTCCCCCCGAACCCAGAAGATCGAAAGCAGGAATGGCCGCCAACGCCCGCCTCGACCACCGCAACCCACTCGTGTTCGACACGCATGAGCTGGGTCGGCGTCCCGGTGCGCTGCAGCGGCTGACCCGCACGGTCCCGGCTCCCCGGGACTTCGGTATCCAGGGGGTCATCGGAGTGCCGGACGGCGCTCCGGTGGAGCTCGAACTCCGGCTTGAGTCGGTCATGGAAGGGGTGCTCGTCACGGGCACCGCCCGTGCAACGGCCCAGGGGGAGTGCGTAAGGTGTCTGGAGCCGGTCGGGCTGGAGCTCGAAGCGGAATTCCAGGAGATGTTCTCGTACCCTGACGCCGACGACCGGGGCCGCGTGATCGCGGAGCCCGGCGACGACGTTGAGGACGACGAGGACAGGCTCTTCCTCGAGGACGGACTCTTCGACCTCGAACCTCTGCTGCGCGATGCGGTGGTGCTCGCACTGCCGATGCAGCCGGTGTGCCAGGAAGACTGTCCGGGCCTGTGCTCCGAGTGCGGAGCGCGGCTCGCGGACGACCCGGACCACCACCACGACGCCGTCGACATCCGTTGGGCGGCTTTGCAGGGACTCGCCGACACCATGACGGGCGGCGAGAAGGACGAGATGAGCGGCGACGCGCCTCGATCAGCACGCGTCGACGAGAAGCAGGAGAAGTAGCCGTGGCTGTTCCGAAGCGGAAGATGTCGCGCAGCAACACGCGCCACCGCCGGTCGCAGTGGAAGGCTGCGGTCCCCACCCTGGTTGCGTGCGAGCGCTGCCACGAGCCCAAGCAGCAGCACATCGCGTGCCCGTCTTGCGGCACCTACAACAAGCGCCAGGTCCTCGAGGTCTGAGCGGCTGGTGAGAGGCACCGTGTCCACTGCCAAGAAGGCGGATGACGCCAAGGCGGACCCAACCGCCAGGAAAAAGTCGGACAACACGGCCTCGTCCCACACGCTTCTGGAAGGGCGGCTCGGCTACAAGGTCGAGTCCGCCCTTCTGGTGCGAGCACTGACCCACCGTTCCTACGCGTACGAGAACGGCGGTCTGCCGACGAACGAGCGGCTGGAGTTCCTCGGTGACTCCGTCCTGGGTCTCGTCGTCACGGACACGCTGTACCGCACCCACCCCGACCTGCCCGAGGGCCAGCTGGCCAAGCTGCGGGCCGCGGTGGTGAACTCGCGTGCGCTGGCGGAAGTGGGCCGCGGTCTCGACCTGGGTTCCTTCATCCGGCTGGGCCGGGGTGAAGAGGGCACGGGCGGCCGGGACAAGGCGTCCATCCTCGCCGACACCCTCGAAGCGGTGATCGGCGCGGTCTATCTCGACCAGGGCCTCGACGCGGCGTCCGAACTGGTGCACCGCCTGTTCGACCCGCTGATCGAGAAGTCCTCGAACCTCGGAGCCGGCCTGGACTGGAAGACCAGCCTCCAGGAGCTCACCGCGACCGAGGGGCTCGGCGTGCCCGAGTACCTGGTCACGGAGACCGGTCCCGACCACGAGAAGACCTTCACTGCTGCCGCCCGCGTCGGAGGCGTCTCGTACGGCACCGGCACCGGCCGCAGCAAGAAGGAGGCGGAGCAGCAGGCCGCGGAGTCCGCATGGCGGGCCATCCGGGCCGCGGCGGACGAGCGCGCCAAGGCGGCGCGGGCCGCCGAGGGCGCCGACGAGGCGTCCGCCTCCGCCTGACCGACCGAGCGTCGGACCCCCGTCGGCCCTGCCGCGCGGGGAGCGGCGCGAAGAACGCACCCGAGCGCCCGCCCCTGCCCCGGGGCGGGCGCTCGGCCGTCCCGGCGGGTGCCCGGGTCGGGCTTTTGGGCGCTCCGCCGCGGACGCGTAGGCTCAGACGACGGCCCCAGCGGCCGTACACGTGTGGACGGGGGAGCCATGCCCGAGTTGCCAGAGGTCGAGGTCGTACGGCGTGGGCTGGAGCGGTGGGTCGCCCACCGGACCGTGGCCGACGTGGAGGTGCTGCACCCGCGCGCGATTCGGCGGCATCCAGCGGGCGCCGACGACTTCGCGCACGCCCTCAAGGGCCACCGCGTCGGTACGCCCAGCCGCCGCGGCAAGTACCTGTGGCTGCCCCTGGAGGACAGCGGCCAGGCGATCCTGGCCCACCTCGGCATGAGCGGCCAACTGCTGATACAGCCGCACGAGGCGCCGGCCGAGAAGCACCTGAGGATCCGGGTGCGGTTCGCGGACGCCCTCGGCACCGAACTCCGCTTCGTCGACCAGCGCACCTTCGGTGGTCTGTCGCTGCACGACACCTCCCCCGACGGCCTGCCCGACGTCATCGCGCACATCGCCCGTGACCCCCTCGACCCGCTGTTCGACGACGAGGCCTTCCACCTGGCGCTGCGCCGCAAGCGGACCACCATCAAGCGGGCTCTGCTCGACCAGTCGCTGATCAGCGGGGTCGGCAACATCTACGCGGACGAGGCGCTGTGGCGGGCCCGTGTCCACTACGAGCGTCCGACCGCGACCTTCACCCGCCCGCGCACGGCCGAGCTCCTCGGCCACATCAGGGACGTCATGAACGCGGCCCTCGCCGTGGGCGGCACCAGCTTCGACAGCCTGTACGTCAACATCAACGGCGAGTCGGGCTACTTCGACCGCTCCCTGGACGCCTACGGCCGCGAGGGCCTGCCCTGCCGCCGCTGCGCCACCCCGGTGCGCCGCCGCCCGTGGATGAACCGGTCCAGCTACTTCTGCCCGACGTGCCAGCGGGCGCCGCGGACCCGAGTCGCCGCGGGCCCGGCCGACCGGGGCTGAGAGGATCACGGGGATGGCCCTGCCCGAGCACGACGACCTGACCACCCTCGTCCTGCGGACCGACTTCCGTGACGACGCGGCCTGGGACGCGCTGTGCGCCGCGATCGACGAGGAGCAGGAGTACTCGACCGCCACCTGCGCGAGCGATCCCCGCTTCGCCGAAGTGAGCGTCCAGGCGCTGATCGAGGAGGACGGCGCCGCGCAGGACGACGCGAAGGCCCTCCAGGTGTTCCTCGCGGACGCGACCACCATGGCCGACCCCTGGCACCGGCTGCTGGCCGTCGACCTGTACGACCAACCCGGACGGACGTTCCGGGTGCCGCCCCGCTGGTTCTCCGAGATCTCCGGCAACCTGAGCATCGCCAACACGGACTTCGCCGAGTTCGCGGACGCCGCCGACACATCGGGCACGTACCGGGGCTTCGGCGACGCCTGAAGTCCGAAGCCCTACGACGACTGACGGGCGTCGTACTCCTCGCGTGCCGTCAGCACCTCGTCCATGCGGCCCTCCACGCAGTGGATGAGGGCCAGCAGGCGCTCGGCGACCTCGCGGCCGAGCGGGGTCAGCTCGTAGTCCACCCGGGGCGGGTTCGTCGGCTGGGCGTCGCGGTGCACCAGGCCGTCGCGCTCCAGCGCGTGCAGCGTCTGGGACAGCATCTTCTCGCTCACGCCGTCGACGCGGCGGCGCAGCTCGTTGAAGCGCATCGAGCCCTCGTACAGCGCGCCGAGCGTGAGACCGCCCCAGCGGCCGGTGACGTGCTCCAGCGTGCCGCGGGAGGGGCACGCCTTGGCGAACACGTTGTACGGGAGGTCCTGCTCCTCCGCACGCTCCTGAATGCCGTTCATCCCTTGAGCATACTCACGCGCAGCGCTAACTGGTCGCTTGCGCTAACGAAAAGTTAGTGCTTTCCTATGGTTACTTCTACTGAGCTGCCCCTTCGAGGAGTTCGCATGACCGCGCCCGTTCTCTCCATCGCCTACCACTCCGGCCACGGCCACACCGCCGTCCTCGCCGAGGCCGTCCGGTCCGGTGCCGCCGAGGCCGGTGCCGAGGTGCACCTGATCAAGGTCGACGAGATCACCGACGAGCAGTGGGCAACGCTCGACCGCTCCGACGCGATCGTCTTCGGCTCGCCCACCTACATGGGCACCGCGTCCGGCGCCTTCCACGTCTTCGCCGAAGCGTCCTCCAAGCGCTGGTTCGGGCAGGACTGGAAGGACAAGCTGGCCGCGGGCTTCACCAACTCGGGCTCCAAGAGCGGCGACAAGCTGCACACCCTGCAGTTCTTCCAGATCCTCGCCGCCCAGCACGGCATGAACTGGGTCAACCTCGGGCTGCACCCCGGCTGGAACAACAGCGCCGGCTCCGAGCACGACCTCAACCGTCTCGGTGTCTTCGCGGGCGCGGCCGCCCAGACCAACGTCGACGAGGGTCCCGAGGCCGTCCACAAGGCCGACATCGCGACGGCGGAACACCTCGGCCGCCGGGTCGCCGACACGGCACGCGCATTCGCCCGGGGCCACGCGGCGGCCTGAGCCGGAAGGCACCGCACACGTACTACGAGGCCCCCGGGGACAGGGCGAATTCGAGGGGGCCTCGCAGTACGACGGCCGGCCGGTGAGCAGCCGGAGAAGTGAAGGGCCCTTCCATGCCTCGGTCCTCCTGGACGCGGGGGAGAGCATCAAGGCCCGGAGCGAGTGCCTGGGGCACCACGACCCCGGTTTTCTCTCAGGTCTCTGACCTGCGGTTGTCTCGGTAGCCGAAGAAGTGAAGGGCCGGGTCTCTGACCTGCGGCCGTGTAATCGATCAACGCTGCGACCTGCGACTCAGCTGCCGGTGTGGTTGTCAGCGTTGGTCGTCGTTGAGCGCCTTCCGGCGGCTCCGCGACGGCCCCAGGGGTTCGAAGAGTGGGAGGAGGCACTGAGACGCCTCGGTGCTGGTGAAGACGCCAGCTGGCCCCATGGAGGCCAAGGGCTAGGGCTGTACTTTCACCTACACGAAGACGGCTGGCTCTCCATCTCAGTCCACGATCCTGACAGGTTGACGGTGATGCTGGGGCTCGAACCAACGTCTGAGTGGATTGATGAGCACGAGGCAAAGCTTCAGCGTCTACGTGACGCCTGCGGCGAGTCCTGAAGACAAGCAACAAGGGCGCATGCGCTCTCGATCAGTTCTTCTGGAAGTGATGACCCAAGTCCCTCACGAACGGCGACACACTGTAGCTGAGCCTGCGACCTGCGTGAATGTCGGGACTAGCTGTCATCCTCTGTCAACGTCGGTTCGCCTCGGACGGCCCAGAGACGGCCCAGGGTCGGCTGGCACCAACGCCGGTCGCACCAGGCCTTCCCGAGCTACTCGTCGATCGGACGCACGTATTCCAGGGTCCACGTCTGCTGGAAATCGGGCTTCGGTGGGGTGAGTTCGATCTGCGCGCCGCGGTGGCTAGCGGACCAGGCGAGGCCTTTCTCCGAGAGGATCTTGACGCCGCCGAGAACCGGCTCGAAGGTGAACCTCGCCCACTCGCTGCTGGGGACGTTGTTGACCCAGAGTTTGTCCTCGGCGATCACCAGCCCCGCGGTCTCGTGGGAGGCGAGGCGAATCAAGTAGGGCGCTCCCGGTTCCGGCTCGAAGGGCTCGATGGCCCACTCCTGTTCGATCGGGAGGGGATTGAGGCGGTCGGTGATGACTGGGGCGCCGTTCTTCACGGCGTACTCGGTGGCAGTCACCAAGGAGCTCGGGCCAATGATGTGGGCGTGAAGCTTGTAGACGCCAGGTTTCAGCGGGACCGGAGGCATGGACAGACCCTCTCTCGCGCTCTGCTGTCAATTGATGACCTACTGTCACCAACACAGTTGCAACATCACCATGAGTTCACCGCCGACGCACGAGGGGTTCCGCCATGCTGGGTACGGCAGGTGCTGCGCTGTCACGTTTGCGGCTTCGGCGTACCGCTTGCCCCAGCAGCCACGCCAGGTCGGCGGAACGGCTTTGGGCTGGAGCTGCCTTGGCGCGAGTGATCATGGCCCCTTACGCTGGCCCGCGAATCGGGCAGGCTTGTGGACCTGCCCGTTAGTGCCCGCTGCGGGGCCATGATCTTCGAGGCTCGCGATCGGGCTGCTGGCCCCGAGACCGGGCGGGACAACGGCATGCACGCGCTGAGGCACTTCTACGCCTCGGTGCTCCTGGACGCGGGGGAGAGCATCAAGGCGCTCAGTGAGTACCTGGGCCACCATGACCCCGGCTTCACGCTCCGCACCTACACGCACCTGATGCCGTCGAGTGAGACCCGGACCCGGGCCGCCGTTGATCGCGTCCTCCAGGAGGACGATCCTGCGGATGACGGCCCCGAGACGGCCCAGGAAGGGTTTTAGTTCGCTGACCTGCGGTTGTCTCAGTAGCCGAAGTCCTGCGTCCACCACGGGCCGCCGGGCCCGAAGTGCACGCCCACGCCCAGCGTCTTGAAGTCGCAGTTCAGGATGTTGGCGCGGTGGCCGGGGCTGTTCATCCAGGCGTCCATCACGGCTGCCGCGTCGGCCTGGCCACGGGCTATGTTCTCGCCGCCGAGGTTGCTGATGCCGAGCTTCGCCGCCCGGTCCCACGGCGAGGCGCCGCTCGGGTCGGTGTGGTCGAAGAAGTCCTGCACGGCCATCGCCTTGCTGAAGGTCTCCGCCAGGTCGGTCAGGGTGCTGTTGGCCGCCACCGGGCTGCAACCCACCTTGGCTCGCTCCTGGTTGACCAGCCGGAGCACCTCCGCCTCGGCGGCCGCCTCGGCGGTGACCTTCGCCGGGCCCTGGGTCTTGGCCGGCGCCTTCGGACCCTTCCGGGGCGGCGGGATCTTCGGTTCCTTGGTCTTCGCCGGCGCGGGGGCCGGTTTCGTCGACGGCGCCGACGTGGTGGGGGTCGCCGACGGCGTGGCGGAGGCCGAGGGGGACGCGGGGGAGGAGGCGGACCGCGTCGGCGAGCCCGACCGGTCCGAGCCCCGGCTCGTCGACGAGCCGCCGCCCCGGTTCTCGACGCTGCCGGACGTGCCGCCCTGCTGGCTCTCGCTGTTGGACGGCGAGCCGTCGGCCTGCACCTTGTCGGCGCCGCTGTTCGTGCCGCCGCCCAGCTTGTAGTTCTGCAGGCCGGGCACCGCGCCCGTGGCGACCGCCACCGTACCGATGGCGACCGCGGCCGAGACCCCCAGCAGGCCCGTGCGGACCGGCGTCGCGGCCTTCTTCCTGCGGCGGTGCCCACCGCCCTGGCGCGGCCCGTTGGAGGGGGTGAAGCCATCCGGCGGGAAGACGACGGTGTCGGTCGCCCGGGCGAAGTCGTCGTCCGTGGCGAAGAGGTACTCCTGGGTCCTCGTGTACGCCTCGGCATACACGTCGGGGTTCAGGTAGGGCGCGATACCCATGCGGTCGTCCGCGTCGTACGAGTTCCGCGGCGGGTGGCCCTGCGGGTGAGAGCCCTGCGTTTCCGTGACGCCCGTGGCGCGGCCGGCGTCCGAACGGCGGTGGCGTCCCATGTCCTGGCCTTCCTCGTCCCTGGCGGTCGACGCGCGCGTTGAACCGTTGCGGTCAACCGAACTCACTCCATCGAGTGAGTTTCATATGAGATTCATTGGCTCGGGACGGTACCGCATGGCGCCAGGGGGTGAAGTGTCTGCGGAGACATTGGCCCGTTAGGTTGCAGCCATGAGTGAGGATGTACGGATGGTCGCCTGGGTGCGCGGACGCGTCCAAGGTGTGGGTTTTCGCTGGTTCACGCGGGCGAGGGCCCTGGAGGTCGGCGGCCTGAGTGGCTTTGCTCTCAATTTGGGCGACGGACGGGTCCAGGTGGTCGCCGAGGGCTCGCGAGAGGCGTGCCAGAAGCTCCTCGACTGGCTGCAGGGCAGCGACACGCCCGGACTCGTGGACGGCGTCACCGAGATCTGGGACACACCGCGCGGGGGCTATGACGGCTTCGCCGTCCGCTGAGCCGGTGGCGCGTGATCGCCGGCCGGATGCGGAGGGAGACGCCCTCGGCACCGGTCGTGAGCAGAAAGAAGCAGGTGGTTGCCAAGAAGTGCTTGCCGTGGCAGGCTCCGCACGGCAGGATGATCGCCACGCCCCGAGGGGCCCGCAGGAGTCGCAGCGCAGCCACTTTCCGGCCGCGCGCCCCCGGGACGCCCGCCGATACGGGGCGTGATCGTGTTGACCGTCAAACTTTTTGGTGAGACGCTGAAAGCCCGCGCACCTTAGCTGTTTGGCATGGATGAACGGCAGCACAAACTCAACAGTGCCAAGCACCGCGGGTGCGAATCCCTCACGACCCACACCGCTTCGGTCGGTCACTCAGTGTGGAGGACCATCCATCATGGCAAAGGCGCTTCTCGGTTACGTCGGTGGCTCCGACCCTCGACTCCTCGCCGAGATGCGACGGCTCCAGCAGCGTGTCCAGGACCTGGAATCCGAAATCGTACGGATCCAGGCCGAGAATGATGCGCTGACGGCTGCCGCTTCTCACGACAGGATCATGGAGCGCGTCGACGCACACCAGGCGGAGCCTGCGCTCACCTGATCACTGCATCGCACAACGACACAGTGGTTGGGCTGCCCGTATCAACCGCTCAGCTGTCAGAGTTGCAAGGGACGCTTCGGCGTCCCTTCTTTCTTGCCCCCGCGCATCCTTTCACCGTCTTTAACGTCTGGTGTGCCCTGCATGTTCATACGTGAAACCGCGTGGTTGCGAGGGTTCATGGAGTGAGACAGCGGCGGCGGGTAGAGTCCACCGGCGTGCACCTCAAGGCCCTGACCCTCCGTGGGTTCAAGTCGTTCGCCTCGGCGACCACCCTCCGGTTCGAGCCGGGGATCACGTGCGTCGTCGGTCCGAACGGCTCGGGCAAGTCCAACGTCGTGGACGCGCTCAGCTGGGTCATGGGCGAACAGGGCGCCAAGTCGCTGCGCGGCGGCAAGATGGAGGACGTGATCTTCGCCGGCACCACCGGCCGTCCGCCCCTCGGCCGCGCCGAGGTGTCCCTGACCATCGACAACTCCGACGGGGCCCTGCCCATCGAGTACGCCGAGGTCACCATCACGCGGATCATGTTCCGCAACGGCGGCAGCGAGTACCAGATCAACGGCGACACCTGCCGCCTGCTGGACATCCAGGAACTGCTGTCCGACTCCGGCATCGGCCGCGAGATGCACGTCATCGTCGGCCAGGGCCAGCTCGACTCCGTCCTGCACGCCGACCCCATGGGCCGCCGCGCCTTCATCGAGGAGGCCGCGGGCGTCCTCAAGCACCGCAAGCGCAAGGAGAAGGCGCTGCGGAAACTGGACGCGATGCAGGCCAACCTCGCCCGCGTCCAGGACCTGACCGACGAACTGCGCCGCCAGCTCAAGCCGCTCGGCCGGCAGGCGGCGGTGGCCCGCCGGGCAGCCGTGATCCAGGCCGACCTGCGCGACGCGCGCCTGCGCCTGCTCGCCGACGACCTCGTCCGGCTGCGGGAGGCGCTGAAGGCCGAGATCGCCGACGAGGCCGCCCTCAAGGAACGCAAGGAAGCCGCCGAACAGGAGCTCAAGAAAGCGCTCCAGCGCGAGACAGTCCTGGAGGACGAGGTACGCCGGCTCACCCCGCGCCTCCAGCGCGCCCAGCAGACCTGGTACGAGCTGTCCCAGCTGGCCGAGCGGGTGCGCGGCACCATCTCGCTGGCCGACGCACGGGTGAAGAGCGCCACCTCCGCACCCGTCGAGGAGCGGCGCGGCCGCGACCCCGAGGACCTGGAGCGCGAGGCCGCCCGGATCCGCGAGCAGGAGGCCGAGCTGGAGGCGGCCCTGGAGGCGGCCCAGCGCGCGCTGGACGACACGGTCGCCCACCGCGCCGAGCTGGAACGCGAACTGGCCCAGGAGGAGCGGCGCCTGAAGGACGCGGCCCGCGCCATCGCCGACCGCCGCGAGGGCCTCGCCCGGCTCAGCGGCCAGGTCAACGCGGCCCGCTCCCGCGCCACCTCCGCTCAGGCGGAGATCGACCGGCTGGCCGCCGCCCGGGACGAGGCCCGCGACAGGGCCGTCCGCGCGCAGGAGGAGTACGAGGCCCTCCAGGCCGAGGTCGACGGCCTGGACGCGGGCGACCAGGAACTCGCCGAACGGCACGAAGCCGCCAAGCAGCAGCTGGCCGAGGCGGAGACCGCCCTCACGGCCGCCCGCGAGGCGGCCACGGCGGCCGAACGCAAGCGGGCGGCCACCCAGGCCCGGCACGACGCCCTGGCCATGGGCCTGCGCCGCAAGGACGGCTCCGGCGCGCTGCTCGACGCCCGGGACCGCCTCACCGGGCTTCTGGGCCCGGCGGCGGAGCTGCTGACGGTCACTCCGGGCCACGAGGTCGCCCTGGCCGCCGCCTTCGGCGCGGCGGCGGACGCGGTCGCGGTGACGACCCCGGCCGCGGCGGCGGACGCGATCCGCCTGCTGCGCAAGCAGGACGCGGGCCGGGCCGCGCTGCTGCTGGGCGGGGCCCGCGACGACGTACCGCGGGAGCCGGTCACCGACGGCCCTCCCCACGCCGCCGACCTCGTGAGCGGCCCCGCCGAGCTCATGCCCGCGGTACGCCGGCTGCTGCGCGGGATCGTCGTCGTCGGCACCCTCGAAGACGCCGAGGACCTGGTCCAGGCACGGCCCGCCCTCACCGCGGTCACCGCCGAGGGCGACCTGCTCGGGACGCACTTCGCGCAGGGCGGTTCCGCCGGGGCGCCCAGCCTGCTGGAGGTGCAGGCGTCCGTGGACGAGGCCGCGGCCGAGCTGGAGGAGCTGGCCGTACGGTGCGAGGAGCTGACCGGGACTCAGCACCACGCCGGCGAGCGCCGCAAGGAGTGCGCCGCGCTCGTCGAGGAACTGGGGGAGCGGCGACGGGCCGCGGACCGGGAGAAGTCGGCCGTCGCCCAGCAGCTCGGGCGGCTCGCCGGGCAGGCCCGTGGCGCCGCCGGGGAGGCGGAGCGCTCCACGGCCGCCGCGACCCGCGCCCAGGAGGCCCTCGACAAGGCCCTCACCGAGGTCGAGGAACTCGCCGAACGGCTCGCTGTCGCCGAGGAGATGCCGGTGGAGGAGGAACCCGACACCTCCGTACGGGACCGGCTCGCCGCGGACGGCGCCAACGCCCGCCAGACCGAGATGGAGGCCCGCCTCCAGGTCCGTACGCACGAGGAGCGGGTCAGGGGGCTCGCCGGCCGGGCCGACTCCCTCGACCGGGCCGCCCGCGCCGAACGCGAGGCACGCGCGCGTGCCGAACAACGGCGCGCCCGGCTGCGCCACGAGGCGGCCGTCGCCGAGGCCGTCGCCTCCGGTGCCCGCCAGCTGCTCGCCCACGTGGAGGTGTCGCTGGCCCGCGCCGGGCGGGAGCGGACCGCCGCCGAGGCCGCCAAGGCCCGCCGGGAGCAGGAACTCACCCAGGCCCGCGCCGAAGGGCGCGATCTCAAGGCCGAACTCGACAAGTTGACCGACTCGGTCCACCGGGGCGAGGTGCTCGGTGCCGAGAAGCGGCTGCGGATCGAGCAACTGGAGACCAAGGCGCTGGAGGAGCTCGGCGTCGAACCCGCGGGGCTGATGACCGAGTACGGCCCGCACCAGCCGGTGCCGCCCTCGCCCCCGGCCGAGGGCGAGGTGCTGCCGGAGGACCCGGAGCACCCGCGCAACCAGCCGAGGCCGTATCTCAGGGCCGAGCAGGAGAAGCGGCTCAAGGCCGCCGAGCGGGCCTACCAGCAGCTCGGCAAGGTGAACCCGCTGGCCCTTGAGGAGTTCGCGGCGCTGGAGGAACGACACAAGTTCCTCAGCGAGCAACTGGAGGACCTGAAGAAGACCCGCGCCGACCTGCTCCAAGTGGTCAAGGAGGTCGACGAGCGCGTCGAGCAGGTCTTCACCGAGGCCTACTGGGACACCGCCCGCGAGTTCGAGGGCGTCTTCGGCCGGCTCTTCCCGGGCGGCGAGGGGCGGCTCGTGCTGACCGACCCCGACAACATGCTCACCACGGGCGTGGACGTCGAGGCGCGGCCGCCGGGCAAGAAGGTCAAGCGGCTGTCCCTGCTCTCGGGCGGGGAGCGGTCCTTGACCGCCGTCGCGCTCCTGGTGTCGATCTTCAAGGCCCGGCCCAGCCCGTTCTACGTGATGGACGAGGTCGAGGCGGCCCTGGACGACACCAACCTCCAGCGGCTGATCCGGATCATGCAGGAGCTGCAGGAGACCTCGCAGCTGATCGTGATCACCCACCAGAAGCGCACGATGGAGGTCGCCGACGCGCTCTACGGCGTCTCCATGCAGGGCGACGGTGTGTCGAAGGTCATCTCGCAGCGCCTGCGCTGAAACCGCACGGGCGCCCCGCAGAAGTGCAGGTCGTCTCCCGCGGCAGCCACGCCGCCTCGCGGGTCCCGCATGCCTCCGCTCCTTCCGGGTAGACGGACCCCGTCTGGCATGTGAATTCAAGACTTGAAGGCAAGCCTCTGACGGGTCGCCGGGAACTCCTTGAGAAGAAACTATTGACTTCGAAACTTGAAGGCATAGTCTCTGCAACGTTGTATTTACCTTCAGGACTCACCGCCTGGAAGGGCTGACCCCCCACCCCGGCAGCGTTGCCGGTGGCCCGAGGAGTACACGTGACCAGCACAGCGCAGGCACCCCAGTCAGGAGCCAGGACGGCTCACCCCGATCATCTCGGGCACGTCATCTTCATCGCGGCAGCGGCCGCGATGGGCGGTTTCCTCTTCGGCTACGACAGTTCCGTGATCAACGGTGCCGTCGAGGCCATCCGGGACCGCTACGGCATCGGCTCCGCCGCCCTGGCCCAGGTCATCGCCATCGCCCTGATCGGCTGCGCCGTCGGCGCCGCGACCGCCGGCCGCATAGCCGACCGCATCGGCCGCATCCGCTGCATGCAGATCGCCTCGGTCCTCTTCACCATCAGCGCCGTCGGCTCGGCCCTCCCCTTCGCCCTGTGGGACCTCGCCCTGTGGCGCGTCGTCGGCGGCTTCGCCATCGGCATGGCCTCCGTCATCGGCCCCGCCTACATCGCCGAGGTCGCCCCGCCCGCCTACCGCGGCCGCCTCGGCTCCTTCCAGCAGGCCGCGATCGTCGTCGGCATCGCCATCTCACAGCTGGTCAACTGGGGCCTGCTCAACGCCGCCGGCGGCGACCAGCGCGGCAAGCTGATGGGCCTGGAGGCCTGGCAGGTCATGCTCGGCGTGATGGTCGTCCCGGCCGTCCTCTACGGCCTGCTCTCCTTCGCGATCCCCGAGTCCCCGCGCTTCCTGATCTCCGTGGGCAAGCACGACCGGGCCCGCCGGATCCTCGCCGAGGTCGAGGGCAACGGCGTTGACCTGGACGCCCGCGTCGCCGACATCGAGCACGCCATGAAGCGCGAGGAGAAGTCCAGCTTCCGCGACCTGCTCGGCGGCGGCTTCTTGTTCAAGCCGATCGTCTGGGTCGGCATCGGCCTGTCGGTCTTCCAGCAGTTCGTCGGTATCAACGTCGCGTTCTACTACTCCTCGACGCTGTGGCAGTCGGTCGGCGTCGACCCCACGGACTCGTTCTTCTACTCCTTCACGACGTCGATCATCAACATCATCGGCACCGTGATCGCGATGATCTTCGTGGACCGCATCGGCCGCAAGCCGCTCGCGCTCATCGGTTCCGTCGGCATGGCTCTCGGTCTCGCGCTGGAGGCCTGGGCCTTCTCCCACGACCTGGTCGGCGGCAAGCTGCCCGCGACCCAGGGCTGGGTCGCGCTGATCGCCGCCCACGTGTTCGTCCTCTTCTTCGCCCTGTCCTGGGGTGTGGTCGTCTGGGTCATGCTCGGTGAGATGTTCCCGAACAAGATCCGTGCCGCGGCCCTGGGCGTGGCCGCCGCCGCGCAGTGGATCGCCAACTGGGCCATCACCGCGAGCTTCCCGTCGCTGGCCGACTGGAACCTGTCCGGGACCTACGTGATCTACACCGTCTTCGCCGCGCTCTCCGTCCCGTTCGTCCTGAAGTTCGTCAAGGAGACGAAGGGCAAGGCGCTGGAGGAGATGGGCTGACCCGTTCGGCAGCCCCCTGACCCGAGGAGAAGGGCCAAGTCCCCGCTGCCCCTCTCCTCGTACCCTCCGCCGCCCCCGTTCCGGCCACCGCCCGGACCGGGGGCGGCGGTGTCGTACCGCTCACCGTACGAGGCCGGCCGCGCCGGCCCAGGTCAGCCGTCCAGTGCCGGAAGCACCTCCTCGGCGAACAGCCGCAGGCTGCGCCACCCCTCGTCGACGGGCATCCCGCCGGCCAGGGGATGCAGGACGTAACTGTCCAGGCCCTGCGCCACACACTCGTCCGGGGTGAGGATCCGGTAGACGCCCTCCGCGCGCAGTTCCCGCACCGTCGTCGCGGCGGACCTCACGGCCGACCGGATACCGCCGGACTGCCAGGAGGCGTAGGTCCGGGCCTCGTGCAGGAAGTGCCCGCCGTACTCGGCCCAGGCTCGGTCCGGGTCGGCGGCGATGTGCAGCAGCGGGGTCTCGGCGGCGGGCATCATCGTCCAGCCCTCGGTCCCGTACTCGACGAGCCGCTCCTTGTAGTACGCCTCCAGCTCCGGCAGGTGCGCGCTGGGGAAGAACGGCAGGCCGAGCCGAGCCGCCCGGCGGGCGGCGGCCTTCGAGGAGCCGCCGACCAGGAGCAGCGGGTGCGGGTCGGAGCAGGGGCGCGGGGTGACCCGTACGGTACGGCCCCGGTACTCGAACTCCTCGCCGGTCCAGGCCTTCAGCAGGGTCTCCAGCAGCTCGTCCTGGAGCCTGCCGCGCCGTGCCCACTCCACGTCGAACAGGGCGTACTCCTCGGGCCGGTACCCGATTCCGGCGACCGTCACCAGCCGCCCGCCGCTCAGCAGGTCCAGTACGGCGATGTCCTCGGCCAGCCGCAACGGGTCGTGCAGCGGGCCGATGACCGCCGACACCGTGACCGCGATCCGGCGGGTCGCCCCGAACACCGCGCCCGCGAAGGCGAACGGCGACGGCAGCCAGTTGTTCGCGACCCCGTGGTGCTCCTCGGTCTGCACGGTGGTGACCCCGTGGTCGTCGGCGTACCCGGCCATGGCGACCGCCGCCCGGTAGCGCTCGCCGAGCGAGGCGGGGGTGGCACCGGGTTCGACCAGGTTGAAGCGCACGACCGTGACAGGCATGGGAAGTCCCCCTTCGCCGGGCGGGTGGGGTTCCCGCGCAGGGGGACGGTAGCTGACGGAGCGTCAGATGGCCATGGCTGTGGCTGTGGCTGTGGCTGTGGCCGTGGGGGTGGCCACGGGGCCGGCATGGCCGGGACGGGGCGCGGGCCGGCCCGGTCGTCAGGCCGTGACGTCGTCAGGCGGTGACGTCGTCAGGCGGTGACGTCGTCAGGCGGTGACGGAGACCGATTCCTCGGTCGGCGCCGTCGACGCGGCCGGGGTGACGACCGGTGGCTTGGGCAGCACCACGTACAGCAGCCCCGAGACGACGATCGTGGCGACCCAGCCCAGGCCGTACTCGCCGATCACGTTGTTCTTCGCCAGCGGGCCGGTGAACCAGTCCGACGTGGTGAACATCAGGCCCGCGCCGAGGCCGATCGCCCAGGCCGCGACCGCGGCGGGGGAGAAGCCGCCCCGGTACCAGTAGGCGCTGGTCCGGGTGGTGTCGGTCATGGCCTGCCCGTCGTACTCCGTACGCCGCAGCATGTCCGCGCCGAAGACGCCGACCCAGGCGGAGAAGGCGACCGCGAGCAGCGACAGGAAGGCGATGAAGGAGCCCATGAAGCTGGTCGCCACCAGCATCAGCGCGCCGCCGAAGACCAGCGAGATCACGGCGTTGACCGAGACCGCCCAGTGGCGGGGCACCTTGAAGCCGAGGGTCTGCGCGGTGAAGCCCGCCGAGTACATCGACATCGAGTTGATCAGCACCATGCCGATCAGGGCGATCAGCAGATACGGGACCGCGATCCAGGTGGGCAGGATCTCGCCCAGGAAGGAGACCGGGTCGGAGGCGGAGGCCAGGTCCGGCGTGGCGACCGCCATCACGGCGCCCATCAGCACCATGGGCAGTACGACGATGCCGGCACCGCCGACCGAGGTGCCCACGATCGCCCTGGACGAGGCGGTGCGCGGCAGATAGCGGGTGAAGTCGGGCGCCGAAGGGATCCAGCTGACGCCGCCCGCCGCGATCATGCCGATACCGGTGATCACCGCGGCCGTCGAACCGGCGGCGTGGCCGAGCACCTTCGACCAGTCGGTGTTCACCACCAGGTAGACCAGCACCAGCACCGAGAAGAGGCCGAAGAGGTAGGTCGCGTACTTGTTGCACTTCTGCACGGCGTGGATGCCGAGCCCGGAGATCGCGAAGGTCGCCACCACGAACGCCAGCAGCATCACCATGTCCAGCACGCCGTTGGCCTTGAGGCCGAAGGCGATGTCCAGGATGGTGAGCATCGCGTAGGCGCCGGTCACCGCGTTGATCGTCTCCCAGCCCCAGCGGGCGACCCAGATCAGCGAACCCGGCAGCAGGTTGCCGCGCTGCCCGAACACCGCGCGGGACAACGCCATGCCGGGCGCTCCGCCCCGCTTGCCGGCGATCCCGATCAGCCCGACCAGGCCGTACGCCACGACGGGGGCGGCGACGGCGACGACGAGCGCCTGCCAGATGTTCAGGTGGTACGCCACGACCAGGCTCGCACCCATCGTCAGCAGCAGAACACTGATGTTGGCGCCGACCCAGGTGGGGAACAGGTCGCGGGTCCTGGCGGTGCGCTCGTGGTCGGGCACCTGCTCGATGCCGCGGGTCTCCAGGGCGCCTTCGGTCTCGGCGATCTTGGTCATGTAGGAGGGTGCCTCAACGGTGGGGGACGGGTCGTCGGGACTCTACGCGCGTCGACGGAGCCATTGCCATCGTACTTTGGTCCTACTCCTGCCCTCAAGTGACGTTTGTCCCTTGGATGAAGACACAAGCAGGGTATGGCGAGGCCCATGGCTGATACTGGACGCGTTATGGAAACCGTCATCCTTGCTGTAGTCATCGCCGTGGTGGTGCTCGGCGCGCTCGGCGGGCTCATCGTGGGCAGCCGGCGGAAGAAGTCGCTGCCCCCTCCGCCCCCCGCCGCGCCCGACATCACCGCCCCGCCGGCCGAGCCGCATGTCGGCGACGAGGCCGAGACGCCGCGCGAAGAGCCGCGGCGAACCATCGAGGAGGTGGACCTACCGGACGGCTCGGCCCCCGTTGCCGTCGAGGAACCACCCTCCGTAGAAGAGCTCCCGGCACCCCCGATCGAGGTCCCGGAGCCCACCGCCGGCCGGCTGATCCGGCTGCGCGCCCGCCTCTCCCGCTCGCAGAACGCACTGGGCAAGGGCCTGCTCACCCTTCTGTCGCGCGAGCACCTCGACGAGGACACCTGGGAGGAGATCGAGGACACCCTGCTCACTGCCGACGTCGGCGTGCAGCCCACCCAGGAGCTGGTCGAGCGGCTGCGCGAGCGCGTCCGGGTGCTCGGCACCCGCACCCCGGACGAGCTGCGCGGGCTGCTGCGTGAGGAGCTGCTCACGCTGATCGGCACCGATCTGGACCGCACGGTGAAGACCGAGCCGGCGACCAGCAAGCCGGGCATCGTGATGGTCGTCGGCGTCAACGGCACCGGAAAGACCACCACCACCGGCAAGCTGGCCCGGGTCCTGGTCGCCGACGGCCGCAGTGTCGTGCTCGGCGCCGCGGACACCTTCCGCGCCGCCGCCGCCGACCAGCTGCAGACCTGGGGCGAGCGGGTCGGCGCCTACACCGTGCGGGGACCCGAGGCGGGCGACCCCGCCTCCGTGGCCTTCGACGCGGTGAAGGAGGGCAAGGAGATGGGGGCCGACGTCGTCCTCATCGACACCGCCGGGCGCCTGCACACCAAGACCGGTCTCATGGACGAGCTCGGCAAGGTCAAGCGAGTGGTGGAGAAGCACGCGCCGCTGGACGAGGTGCTGCTCGTCCTCGACGCGACCACCGGCCAGAACGGTCTCGTCCAGGCCCGCGTCTTCGCCGAGGTCGTCGACATCACCGGCATCGTGCTGACCAAGCTGGACGGCACGGCCAAGGGCGGCATCGTGGTCGCGGTCCAGCGCGAGCTGGGCGTGCCGGTCAAGCTGGTCGGCCTCGGAGAGGGCGCGGACGACCTGGCGCCGTTCGAGCCCGAGGCGTTCGTGGACGCGCTCATCGGGGAGTGACCGCCCGCCTTCCCGCAACGGCGCCCGTCCCCGAGATCCAGTGGGGGACGGGCGCCGCCGTCTTCGGGCAGTGATGCCGGGACCCGGCCGGGCGCGTCCCCCCGGACGGTTCGCCGGGCGACGAGACCTGCCACCGTCCGCCGCAAGCCGCAAGCCGCAAGCCGCAAGCCGCAAGCCGCAAGCCGCAAGCCGCAAGCCGCAAGCCGCAAGCCGCAAGCCGCAAGCCGCAAGCCGCAAGCGTCCGGGTGGAGGTGGCGTTGCCGGTGCCCCGCCGCTCGTATCGAAGGGTGGCGGGGTCGGGCAGTTCCTAGGCGCGCGACCGGTGCGCCACGTACGCCAGGGTGCCCAGGAGCAGTCGGGCTTCCGGGGGTCTGGCGGCCTCCAGGGCGGGCGGGCGCAGCCAGCGGACGGGGCCCAGGGCGCCCCGGTCGGAGGGTGGCGCCGTGATGTGAGTGCCCGGCCCGAGGCCGCGCAGGTCCAGGGAGGCCGGGTCGTCCCAGCCCATCCGGTAGAGCAGGGCGGGCAGCTCGGCCGCCGCTCGGGGGGCGACGAAGAAGTGGGCACGGCCGTCCGGGGTCGCGGCCACCGGGCCGACCGGGAGGCCCATGCGCTCCAGCCGGGCCAGGGCGCGCCGCCCCGCGGGCTCGGCGACCTCGATCACGTCGAACGCGCGCCCGACCGCCAGCATCACCGCGGCCCCGGGGAACTCCGCCCAGGCCCGGGTCACCTCGTCGAGCGTGGCGCCGGCCCGGATCTCGGGCGCGAAGTCCAGGGGATGGGCGCCCGGCGCGGAGCAGTCGGTGCGGCCGCACGAGCACGCGCCGCCGACGGCCCGCGCGCCCCGCACCACGTCCCAGCCCCACAGGCCGGTGTACTCGGCCACCGCGGTGCACTCCGACGAGCGGTACGACCGGCCGCGCCGCCGCGCGCCGGAGCGGATCTCGCGAATGCCGCCGATCGTGAAGCCCATGCCCCCTCCAACGGATCCGGCGCCTCGATGGTTACGAGGCGGATGCGGATCGTCACTCTCTGTTCACGCACTCTTCCCGGTCGCGCACAATCCAGGCGGCGTCCGGAAGCGTCCGGGGTGGTGCGCTCGACGTCGCGCGCCCTGACGCGCACCGCTCCGCCGACTCCCGGCTGTCCTGTGTCAAGTGAATCGCGACAAGGCCACCGAGAGTTCATTCGAAGGGGTGGCGAATGGTGGCGTTTCCGGGATCGCCGTGGCCGGGCGGGTGATCGTAGGATTACTGTGAGTGCGCGAGTCCTGGGGGCACATGCGCTTGTGGGTATGCCGGAGGCAAGTCGGCATTCCGTTCGACGGGTGAGAAACGGCGGACGGCGGCTGTGTTGACGGGCATTCTGATAGGGCTTGGCGCACTCGGCGACAAGTGGTCTCGGGAATGGGGGCGTTCCAGTGAGCGGCAACGGCGGTAGCGGGACGAGCGCTGCGAGTGCGGACAAGCGCCCCAATGAGCTGCTCACCTCGTGGTTCGTGCGCAGCGGCTGGTCCAAGGGCGAGCTCGCCCGCCAGGTCAACCGCCGGGCCCGTCAGCTGGGGGCCAACCACATCTCCACCGACACCTCGCGGGTACGGCGCTGGCTCGACGGGGAGAACCCGCGCGAGCCCATCCCCAGGATCCTGTCGGAGCTGTTCTCCGAGCGGTTCGGCTGTGTCGTCTCCGTGGAGGACCTCGGCCTGCGCACCGCGCGCCAGTCACCCTCCGCGATCGGGGTCGACCTGCCCTGGACGGGCCCGCAGACCGTGGCCCTGCTCAGCGAGTTCTCGCGCAGCGACCTGATGCTGGCGCGGCGCGGCTTCCTCGGGACCTCGCTGATGCTGTCCGCGGGCCCGTCCCTCATCGAGCCGCTGCAGCGCTGGCTCGTGCCCTCGCCCCCGTCCCCCAGGCTCCCGGCCTCGCTCGACCAGGCGGGACCTCCTTCGCTCCACGACCTCGAGCCCCCGGCCGCGTCCCGTCGCCCGGGCCGGCTCTCCCGGCCCGAGCTGGACCTGCTGGAGACCACCACCGTGATGTTCCGGCAGTGGGACGCCCAGTGCGGCGGCGGCCTGCGCCGCAAGGCGGTCGTCGGCCAGCTGCACGAGGTGACGGACCTCCTCCAGGAGCCCCAGCCCGAGGCCACCACCCGCAGACTGTTCAAGGTCGCCGCGGAGCTGGCCGAGCTGGCCGGCTGGATGAGTTACGACGTGGGGCTGCAGCCCACCGCGCAGAAGTACTTCGTCCTCGCGCTGCACGCCGCCAAGGAGGCGGGCGACAAGCCGCTCGGCTCGTACATCCTCTCCAGCATGAGTCGCCAGATGATCCACCTCGGCCGCCCCGAGGACGCCCTGGAGCTCATCCACCTCGCGCAGTACGGCAGCCGTGACTGCGCGAGCCCGCGCACCCTGTCCATGCTGTATGCGATGGAGGCGCGGGCCTACGCCAACATGGGGCAGCCCGGCAAGTGCAAGCGGGCGGTGCGCATGGCCGAGGACGCCTTCGCCGACGCCGAGGACTGGGACGACCCGGACCCCGACTGGATCCGCTTCTTCTCCGAGGCCGAGCTGTACGGCGAGAACTCCCACTCCTTCCGCGACCTCGCCTACGTCGCCGGCCGCAGCCCCGCCTACGCCTCGCTGGCCGAGCCACTGATGAACAAGGCCGTGCAGATGTTCGCCGAGGACCACGAGCACCAGCGGTCGTACGCGCTCAACCTGATCGGCATGGCCACCGTGCACCTGCTGCAGCGCGAGCCCGAACAGAGCACGGAGTACGCCGCGCGGGCCATGCGCGTGGCCAAGAAGGTCCGCTCCGAGCGCGTGAACACCCGTATCCGAAAGACCGTCGCCGGCGCCGTGCGCGACTTCGGCGAGCTCGCCGAGGTCATCGACCTCACCGAGCAGCTCGCCGTGGAGCTGCCGGAGACCGCAGAGGCCGTCTGAGACGCCCCGTACCCCGGCCGCGGCCGGCCCTCCCGAACTGCCCGACTCGGCTCCCCCATGCCAGGTCATCGGAAGGCCGCCCGCGGCCGGCCTTTTCCCGGGAAGCGCTTCCAGGACTTCTCTCGGAAGGTTGCGCCACGATAACGATCGCGCAGCCGGACATCCCGCAATTCATCGACGCGTAACACGCCAGGCGCCTTCGTCACCCCGGCGAAACAACGAGGGGCTTCCACCGAAACCGCGCTGCGCCAATCTCATGGCGCATAACCGGCCCACCCCTCACTGACCCGGACCGCTCAGGCTTCGCCCGCACGGGCCGTACCAACCGACGAGGAGACGCCGATGGCACCAGCCATCATGCTTGCGGCGGACGCACCCAAGTTGTCGTCCGCCAACACAGGCTTCATGCTGATCTGTTCCGCCCTGGTGATGCTGATGACCCCGGGCCTGGCCTTCTTCTACGGAGGCATGGTCCGCGTCAAGAGCACGCTGAACATGCTGATGATGAGCTTCATCAGCCTCGGCATCGTCACCATCCTGTGGGTGCTCTACGGCTTCTCGATGGCCTTCGGCACCGACCATGGCTCGATCGTCGGCTGGACCTCCGACTTCGTCGGTTTCAGCGGTATCGGGAAGACGGACCTATGGCCCGGATACACCATTCCGACCTTTGTCTTCGCCGTATTCCAGCTGATGTTCGCGATCATCACACCCGCGCTGATAAGCGGGGCGCTGGCCGATCGCGTGAAGTTCACGGCGTGGTCCCTGTTCCTCGTGCTCTGGGTCACGATCGTGTACTTCCCGGTCGCCCACTGGGTGTGGGGCACCGGCGGCTGGGCCTTCAAGCTCGGGGTGATCGACTTCGCCGGTGGTACCGCGGTCCACATCAACGCAGGTGCGGCGGCGCTGGGCGTGATCCTCGTCATCGGCAAGCGCGTCGGCTTCAAGAAGGACCCGATGCGCCCGCACAGCCTCCCGCTGGTCATGCTCGGTGCCGGTCTGCTGTGGTTCGGCTGGTTCGGCTTCAACGCCGGTTCCTGGCTCGGCAACGACGACGGCGTGGGCCCGCTGATGTTCGTCAACACGCAGGTCGCCACCGGTGCGGCCATGCTGGCCTGGCTGGCCTACGAGAAGATCCGGCACGGCGCGTTCACCACGCTGGGCGCCGCCTCGGGCGCGGTCGCCGGTCTGGTCGCGATCACCCCCTCCGGTGGTGCGGTCTCCCCGCTGGGCGCCATCGCCGTCGGTGCCATCGCGGGTGTGGTGTGCGCCATGGCGGTCGGCCTGAAGTACAGGTTCGGCTACGACGACTCGCTCGACGTGGTCGGCGTCCACATGGTCGGCGGTGTCATCGGCTCCCTGCTGATCGGGCTCTTCGCCAGCGGCAAGGGCCAGTCGGACGTCAAGGGCCTGTTCTACGGCGGCGGTCTGGACCAGTTCTGGAAGCAGTGCGCCGGTGTCTTCGCCGTCCTCGCCTACTCCCTGATCGCCTCCGCGATCCTCGCCTTCCTGCTCGACCGGACGATCGGCATGCGGGTCACCGAGGACGAGGAGATCTCCGGTATCGACCAGGCCGAGCACGCGGAGACCGCCTACGACTTCAGCGGTGCGGGCGGCGGCGTCCTCAGCGCCGTCACCGCCCAGGCCCCGGCCGCCACGCAGAGCAAGAAGGTGGACGCATGAAGCTCATCACCGCCGTCGTCAAGCCCCACCGGCTCGACGAGATCAAGGAGGCCCTGCAGGCCTTCGGCGTCCACGGCCTGACGGTGACCGAGGCGAGCGGCTACGGTCGTCAGCGGGGCCACACGGAGGTCTACCGCGGAGCCGAGTACACGGTCGACCTGGTCCCCAAGATCCGTATCGAGGTGCTCGCCGAGGACGACGACGCCGAGCAGCTGATCGAGGTCATCGTCAAGGCGGCCCGCACCGGCAAGATCGGTGACGGCAAGGTCTGGTCGCTCCCGGTCGAGACGGCCGTCCGGGTCCGGACCGGCGAGCGCGGCCCGGACGCGCTCTGACATCGCAGAAGGACAGGAGTCGCTGGGTGACGAGTACGGACGTGCGCGACGAAGCAGAGGACTCTGGACCCAGTGGCTACGCGGCGGCCCGGCTGCGCCTCCTCACCGAGGAGGCGCGGTCCGGGCCGCCGCGCCGTGCGGCCCTCGCCGAACTGACCGACAACTGGCTGGCCGGGCTGTTCGACGCGGCGGGCGAGGGACTGCGCGGCGTCTCGCTGGTCGCCGTCGGCGGCTACGGGCGCGGTGAGCTGTCCCCGCGCAGCGACCTCGACCTGCTGCTCCTGCACGACGGCGGCGACGCCAAGGCGGTCGCCGCCCTCGCCGACCGCATCTGGTACCCGGTCTGGGACCTCGGGCTCGCCCTCGACCACTCGGTCCGGACGCCGGCGGAGGCCCGGAGGACGGCGGGGGAGGACCTCAAGGTCCAGCTCGGCCTGCTCGACGCCCGGCACCTCGCGGGCGACCTCGGCCTGACCGCGGGTCTGCGCACCGCGATCCTCGCCGACTGGCGCAACCAGGCGCCCAGACGTCTGCCCGAACTCCAGGAGCTGTGCACCGAGCGGGCCGCCCGCCAGGGTGAGCTGCAGTACCTCCTCGAACCCGATCTGAAGGAGGCCCGCGGCGGCCTGCGCGACGCCACCGCCCTGCGTGCGGTCGCCGCCTCCTGGCTGGCCGACGCTCCGCGCGAGGGCCTCGCCGAGGCCCGCCGGCGCCTGCTCGACGTACGCGACGCGCTGCACCTGTCCACCGGACGCGCCACCGACCGGCTCGCCCTCCAGGAGCAGGACCAGGTGGCCGCCGAGCTGGGCCTGCTGGACGCCGACACACTGCTGCGCCAGGTGTACGAGGCGGCACGGGTGATCTCGTACGCCAGCGACGTCACCTGGCGCGAGGTGGGGCGCGTGCTCAGGTCGCGCGCCGTGCGGCCGAGGCTGCGCGCCATGTGGGGCGGCGGGAAGCCCGTCGCCGACAGGTCTCCGTTGGCCGAGGGCGTCGTGGAGCAGGACGGCGAAGTGGTGCTCGCCCGCGTCGCGCGCCCCGAACGCGACCCCGTTCTCCCGCTGCGGGCCGCGGCCGCCGCCGCGCAGGCAGGCCTGCCGCTCTCCCTGCACGCCGTACGGCGCATGGCGGCCACCACGCGCCCCCTGCCCGCGCCCTGGCCCGCCGAGGCGCGCGAGCAGCTCGTCACCCTGCTCGGCTCAGGCCGCCCCACCGTCGAGGTCTGGGAGGCCCTGGAGGCCGAGGGCCTGATCACCCGCCTGCTGCCGGACTGGGAGCGGGTGCGCTGTCGCCCGCAGCGCAACGCCGTGCACATCTGGACCGTCGACCGGCACCTGATCGAGACCGCCGTCCGCGCCTCCGAGCTGACCCGCGGCGTCAGCCGCCCCGACCTCCTCCTGGTCGCGGCTCTGCTGCACGACATCGGCAAGGGCTGGCCGGGCGACCACTCGGTGGCCGGCGAGATCATCGCCAGGGACGTCGCCGCACGCATCGGCTTCGACCGCGCGGACGTGGCCGTCCTCGCCACGCTCGTACGCCACCATCTGCTGCTGGTCGAAACCGCCACCCGGCGCGACCTGGAGGACCCGGCCACCGTCCACGCGGTCGCCGAGGCGGTGGGCAGCCAGAGCACGCTGGAGCTGCTGCACGCCCTGACCGAGGCGGACGCGCTGGCCACCGGACCGGCCGCCTGGTCGTCCTGGCGGGGCTCGCTGGTCGCCGAGCTGGTCAGGCGGGTCTCGGCGGTCCTCGCCGGGAATGTGCCCGACGAGCCCGAACCCGCGGCACCCACCGCCGAGCAGGAGCGGCTCGCCATCGAGGCAGTCCGCACGGGCGGCCCGGTGCTCGCGCTGCGCGCACAGCCCGAGCGGCCGCGCGAGCAGGAGCCGTCCGGCCCGGGCGAGCCCGAGCCCCTCGGCGTGGAGCTGGTGATCGCCGTCCCCGACCAGCCGGGCGTGCTGCCCTCGGTCGCCGGGGTGCTGGCCATGCACCGGCTGACGGTCCGCACGGCCGAGCTGCGCGCCCTGGAGCTGCCCGACGGCGTCGAGGAAGGCTCCGTCCTGCTGCTGAACTGGCGGGTCGCGGCCGAGTACGGTTCCCTGCCCCAGGCCGCCCGGCTGCGCAGCGACCTCGTCCGTGCCCTTGACGGCTCCCTCGACATTGCGGGCCGTCTGGCCGAGCGGGACGCCGCCTACCCGCGCCGCCGGGGCGTCGTGGCGCCCCCGCCGCGGGTGACCCTCGCGCCGGCCGCCTCCCGGCACGCGGCCGTGATCGAGGTGCGTGCCCAGGACGCACCGGGGCTGCTGTTCCGGATCGGCCGGGCCCTGGAGGACGCCAAGGTGCGGGTGCGCAGCGCGCACGTGTCCACCCTGGGTGCCAACGCCGTGGACGCCTTCTACGTCACCGGCCCGGCCGGCACACCGCTGCCCGCGGACGAGGTGGCGTCGGTGGCAAGGAAGCTGGAGGAGGCGCTGCGCGGATGACCGTGCCCCGGTCTTGTGCGGCCGGGATACCCTGGAGGGCGATTCCCCTAGCCATCCCCGACCCCGAGGACCGCGAGCGCCGTGTTCGACACTCTCTCCGATCGCCTGTCAGCGACTTTCAGGAACCTGCGCGGCAAGGGACGGCTCTCCGAGGCGGACATCGACGCCACCGCACGCGAGATCCGCATCGCGCTTCTCGAAGCCGACGTGGCGCTTCCCGTGGTGCGCACGTTCATCAAGAACGTCAAGGAGCGCGCCCTCGGCGCCGAGGTGTCCCGGGCGCTGAACCCGGCCCAGCAGGTTCTGAAGATCGTCAACGACGAGCTCGTCACCATCCTCGGCGGCGAGACCCGGCGCCTGCGTTTCGCCAAGCAGCCGCCGACCGTGATCATGCTGGCCGGTCTGCAGGGTGCCGGTAAGACCACCCTGGCGGGCAAGCTCGGCAAGTGGCTCAAGGAGCAGGGGCACTCCCCGCTGCTCGTCGCCGCCGACCTCCAGCGCCCGAACGCGGTCAACCAGCTCAGCGTGGTCGCCGAGCGCGCCGGTGTCGCGGTCTACGCGCCGGAGCCGGGCAACGGCGTCGGCGACCCGGTCAAGGTCGCCAAGGACTCCATCGAGCACGCCAGGACCAAGGTCCACGACATCGTGATCGTGGACACCGCCGGCCGCCTCGGCATCGACCAGGAGATGATGCAGCAGGCCGCGGACATCCGTGACGCGGTCTCGCCGGACGAGATCCTGTTCGTCGTCGACGCGATGATCGGTCAGGACGCCGTCAACACCGCGGAGGCGTTCCGCGACGGCGTCGGCTTCGACGGCGTGGTGCTCTCCAAGCTCGACGGTGACGCCCGTGGTGGTGCGGCCCTGTCGATCCGGCAGATCACCGGCAAGCCGATCATGTTCGCGTCGAACGGCGAGAAGCTCGAGGACTTCGACGCCTTCCACCCGGACCGGATGGCCTCCCGCATCCTCGACATGGGTGACCTGCTCACCCTGATCGAGCAGGCGGAGAAGACGTTCAGCCAGGAAGAGGCCGAGAAGATGGCCTCCAAGCTGGCGTCCAAGAAGGGCCAGGACTTCACCCTGGACGACTTCCTGGCCCAGATGGAGCAGGTCAGGAAGATGGGCAGCATCAGCAAGCTGCTCGGCATGCTGCCCGGTATGGGCCAGATCAAGGACCAGATCAACAACCTCGACGAGCGGGAGGTCGACCGCATCGCCGCGATGATCAAGTCGATGACCCCGGGCGAGCGCCAGGACCCGACGATCATCAACGGCTCGCGCCGCGCCCGTATCGCCAAGGGTTCCGGTGTCGAGGTCAGCGCGGTGAAGGGCCTGGTCGAGCGGTTCTTCGAGGCCCGCAAGATGATGTCCCGGATGGCCCAGGGCGGCGGCATGCCCGGCATGCCGGGGATCCCGGGCATGGGCGGCGGCCCCGGCCGGACCAAGAAGCAGCCGAAGAAGGCCAAGGGCAAGCAGCGCTCCGGCAACCCGATGAAGCGCAAGCAGCAGGAGCAGGAGGAGGCCGCCCGGCGGGCCGCCGCGGCTCAGGGCGGTGGCGCCTTCGGGCTGCCGCAGCAGGGCGGCCAGGACTTCGAGCTGCCCGACGAGTTCAAGAAGTTCATGGACTGACCGCCGCGTCAGCCGTGCGGCAGCCGACCGAGGGCGCTCCTCTTCGCAGGGGCGCCCTCAGCACGTGTTTGCAGGGGTGCCCTCAGCACGTGCCGGGGGCTGCCGTGTGTCGTAACGTCCAGGTATGAGCAATGCCGCGCCACCACGCAAGGCCCCTGACCAGCCGTGGCGCACCGAGGGCACGCCGGAGGAGTCGCCCAGGCGGCCCGGTGGCAGAAGGATGCGCGGCAGATGGTGGGGCCTGCTCGTCACCGCAGTGGTCGTCTTCCTGCTGTCCTACGTGGGGCTGACCTACTTCAACACGGGCAACGAGCCGACCGTTTCGTACACGGAGTTCAGCCGTCAGGTCGCCGCCGGCAATGTCGCCAAGATCTACTCCAAGGGCGACGCGATCCAGGGGCAGCTCAGGAACGACCAGGTCAACCCCGACGGCGGTGGCAAGTACAGCAAGTTCAGGACGCAACGCCCGGCCTTCGCCAACGACAACCTCTGGCAGAACCTGACCAGCCACCACGTCACCGTGACCGCGCAGCCGGTCGTGCAGGAACGCAGCCTCCTGTCCAACCTGCTGATCTCGCTGATCCCGATCGTGATCCTGCTGGCGGCGTGGATCTTCATCGTCCGGCGGTTCGGCCAGGGGCTGGGCGGCGCGGGCGGCCTCCTGGGGCGCAAGACCCCGCCCCGGCCGGTCGAGCTCCGGCCGGGCACCCAGCGCACGACGTTCGCCGACGTGGCCGGCATCGACGAGGTCAAGGGCGAACTGGACGACGTCGTCGACTTCCTGGAACACCCCGACGCCTACCGCAGGATGGGCGCCAAGATGCCCCGCGGTGTGCTGCTCGCGGGGCCGCCCGGCACCGGCAAGACCCTGCTGGCGCGCGCGGTGGCCGGCGAGGCGGGGGTGCCGTTCTTCTCCGCCTCCGCGTCCGAGTTCATCGAGATGATCGTCGGTGTCGGCGCCTCCCGCGTGCGTGAACTGTTCGCCGAGGCCCGCAAGGTGGCACCGTCGATCATCTTCATCGACGAGATCGACACGATCGGGCGGGTGCGCAGCGGCGGCGCGTCGGTGAGCGGCCACGACGAGCGGGAACAGACGCTGAACCAGATCCTGACCGAGATGGACGGCTTCTCCGGCTCGGAGGGCGTGATCGTCATCGCCGCCACGAACCGCGCCGACATCCTGGACCCGGCGCTGATCCGGCCCGGACGCTTCGACCGCGTGGTCACCGTCTCGCCGCCGGACCGGGCCGGACGCGAGGCGATCCTGAGGATCCACACCCGCGACATCCCGCTCGGCCCGGACGTGGACCTGGTCCAGGTCGCCCGGACGACCCCCGGCATGACCGGAGCGGATCTGGCCAACCTGGTCAACGAGGGCGCCCTGCTGGCCGTCAAGCGCAAGCAGGACCAGGTGACGCGGGCGGACCTGTCCGAGGCGCTGGAGAAGGTGCAACTGGGCGCGGAACGCTCCCTGGTGATGCCGGAGGAGGACCGCCGCCGGACCGCGTACCACGAGAGCGGGCACGCCCTCCTCGGCATGCTGCAGCCCGGCGCCGACCCGGTCCGCAAGGTGACGATCGTGCCGCGAGGCCGGGCGCTCGGGGTGACGCTGTCCACGCCCGAGGTGGAGAAGTACGCGCACTCGGAGGAGTACCTGCGGGGCCGCATCATCGGCGCACTCGGCGGCATGGCGGCGGAATACGTGGTCTACGGCGTCATCACCACCGGTTCCGAGAGCGACCTGGAGCAGGTCACCAACATCGCTCGCGGCATGGTGGCACGCTGGGGCATGAGCGAGCAGGTGGGCCGGCTGTCCGCCCTCCCCAGCGACGCCCAGCAGGCCTACGGGCTGTCGGCCGCCCCGCAGACCCTGGATGTGATCGACGCCGAGATGCGGCGCATCGTCGACGAGTGCTACGAGGAGGCCTGCCGCAAGCTGCGCGAGCACCGGGGTCAGCTGGACGCGCTGACCGAGGCCCTGATGGAGAACGAGACCCTGGACGAGGCCGACGCCTACCGGGTCGCCGGCATCACCCGCCTGAAGAAGGAGACGGACGCGGGCAGGCCCTAGCGAGGGCCTTCCTTCCGGGAGGCTTCAGCGGGTGCGGGCGATGAGGTACCGGAAGACGTTGGGCATCCACACCGTGCCGTCCCGCCGCTGGTGTGCGTGCAGAGCCTCCGTCAGCTCCTTGTCGACCTGGTTCCGGTCGGTCGCCGCGATCGCCGCGTCGAACAGCCCCGTCGACTTCAGGCCACGTACCGCGCTGTCGACGTCGGCGTACCCGAAGGGGCAGGCGACCCGACCCGAGCCGTCCGGCCGCAGACCGGCCCGCTGGGCCACCTCCTCCAGGTCGTCGCGCAGGGCGGTACGCCAACTCCGCCCACTGCGCGGCGGATCGGCCTGCCTGGTCGCCACACGCAGTACGGTCGAGGTGGTGCAGCGTTCCGGCGGCCCCCAGCCGGCCAGCACCACGGGTGCCCCGCGCTCGGCGAGCGGCGTCGCCGCGCCCAGCAGCTCGCCGAGCCCGTCCGAGTCACCGGCCAGGCACCCGATCGGCTCGAAGGCGGTCACCAGGTTGTACGCGGGCGTCTGCGCGTCGGCCGCGTCCCCGGGGGATCCGTCGACGATCCGGGCGTGTGCACGCGCGCGCGTGTCCCAGCCCTCCGGAAGCAGCCGCTGCCGCGCGAGGGCGAGCCGTTCGGGGCAGGAGGAGTCGACACCGGTGACCGCCGCCCCTCTGGAGGCCGCCATCAGCAGGGCGAGCCCGGAGCCGCAGCCGAGCCCCAGCAGCCGTGTGCCACAGCCCACTTCCAGTCGCTCGTAGACGGCCTCGTAGAGCGGAACCAGCATCCGCTCCTGGATCTCGGACCAGTCACGCGCGCGTGCACGCAGATCCACGCGGGGCACCGTCCCCGGGTGACGTACGTGCTGCCGCACGAGCGTAGGTGTCATGGATAAGCGCCCCAATCCGCCGAGAGTTGCCCCTGTGCCCGATTCCGTGGCCCCCGTGCAGTGCGCTCGCACTCCCCCCGTATGCCAGGAAACTGCGAGCTCGACCGTGCGTCCAGTGGGATGCCGTACCGGCTTGCGAGTTGACGGCGCGGGTGGCGAGATTTCACATTCCGGCAACCTGGGCCCGTACCATCGCGCCATGGCCAAGGCACCCGTACTCACGCCGCGGGCGGAGGACTTCCCCCGCTGGTACCAGGACCTGATCAACAAGGCGGAACTGGCCGACAACGGGCCCGTGCGCGGCACCATGGTCATCCGGCCGTACGGCTACGGGCTGTGGGAACGGATGCAGCAGGAGATGGACGCCCGGATCAAGGACGCGGGTGCCGCCAACGCCTACTTCCCGCTCTTCATCCCGCAGTCGTACCTCACCCGGGAGGCCGAGCACGTCGAGGGCTTCGCGCCCGAGCTCGCGGTCGTCACGCACGGCGGTGGCAAGGACCTGGAGGAGCCCGTCGTCGTCCGGCCGACCTCCGAGACGGTCATCAACGCCTCCTTCGCCAAGTGGGTGCAGAGCTACCGCGACCTGCCGCTGCTGATCAACCAGTGGGCCAACGTGGTCCGTTGGGAGATGCGCCCGCGCGTGTTCCTGCGCACCACCGAGTTCCTCTGGCAGGAGGGCCACACCGCCCACGCCACCTACGAGGACGCCCGGGACTACGCCGCGTACATCCACAAGGAGGTCTACGCCGACTTCATGGTGAACGTCCTGGGCATCGACGTGGTCCTCGGCCGCAAGACGGCGAGCGAGCGGTTCGCCGGCGCCATCAACACCCTCACCCTCGAAGGGATGATGGGCGACGGCAAGGCCCTGCAGCTGGGCACCAGCCACGAACTCGGCCAGAACTTCGCCAAGGCCTTCCACACCCAGTACCTCTCCAGGGACGGCCGGCAGGAGTACGTCTGGCAGACCTCCTGGGGCTCCTCCACGCGCATGATCGGTGGCCTGATCATGTCGCACGGCGACGACAACGGGTTGCGGGTGCCGCCACGGCTCGCGCCGGTCCAGGTCGTCGTCCTCGCGATCAAGGAGGACGACGCGGTTCTGGCCAAGGTCCGCGAGCTCGGCGACCGGCTGCGGGCGGCCGGGGTCCGCGTCCAGGTCGACGACCGCACGGACACCCCCTTCGGCCGCCGCGCCGTCGACTGGGAGCTCAAGGGCGTGCCCGTGCGCGTCGAGGTCGGCCCGCGCGACCTGGAGAACGGCACGGCGACGCTGGCCCGCCGTATCCCGCGCACCAAGAACCCGGTGTCCCTGGACGGGCTGGCCGCGCTGCTCCCGGCCGTCCTCGAAGAGGACCAGGCCCTGCTGCTGTCCCAGTCCCGGGCACATCGCGAGTCCCGCACGGCCGACGTGACGACGGTCGAGGAGGCCGCCGAGGCCGCCACCGCCGGCGGCTGGGCGCGCGTGCCCTAGGACGTCCTCGGCGAGGAGGGCGAGGCCAGGCTGGCCGAGCAGGCGGTGACCGTACGGTGTCTGGTCGCCGAGGACGGGTCGGTGCCGGACGCCGACGACGCGCCGGGTAACGTCGCGGTCGTCGCGCGCGCTTACTGAAGTAGCGCCTTCCGGAGCCAGAGCGGCCGAAACGCCTCTTGCGCATCGCGCGCCCCCAGGTGCACCGGCGTGCGCACAGGGGCTACGCGCCGGTGCGTACGCGGGGCTACGCACCACCTTGGTACGAGCTGTGAGGCTTCTCCGCAGATCGGCGCACCCGCCCTCGTCGGGACGCATCAGTGCCAACTGACGGGTAAGTGCAAATTATTTGGGATGGCCCGGAATAGGAACACAGCGGCCCCCAGGCTCGTTGTCATTACGTGAGCACGACACCACCTGTTCTCGCCGCAGAGCTGGCGCAGGCGTGGGCCGACATTCAGCGGTACCACCCCGAGCTGCCCGATCTTGCCGCGCCAGAGTCCCTGATCGGAGAGTCGTCGTCCGCATGCGGGCACGAACTCTCCTTCGAACGACTGCTCCATGAGGCAGTCCACGGCATCGCAGCCGCGCGCGGAGTGCGCGACACCTCCCGCGCCGGCCGGTACCACAACCGCCGATTCCTCGCGATCGCCGAGGAGCTGGGCCTGGACCACCCCGAGGAGCCGCACCCCAGCAGCGGCTTCTCGCTGGTCACGCTCAGCCCCGAGGCCAAGCGGCGCTACCGCCCGACGATCGAACGGCTGCAACGCGCCCTGAAGGCCCACACGGCGGCCACCGCCGCCGACACCGCCCGCAGCTTCCGGGGCCCGGCGGCCCGCCACGGCTCCTCCGGAGGCGGCGTGCGCGTCAAGGCGGTCTGCGACTGCGGGCGCAACGTCCGGGTCGTCCCGTCCGTCCTGGCCCAGGCCCCGATCGTGTGCGGAGGCTGCGGAAAGCCGTTCAGGATCCCCGAGGTGGTCGGCGCGGCGGCGGGCTGAGGCTGCGGCTGCTCGTGGCAGCCGCAGCCTCAGCCCGCTTGCGCGGCCGACGTGACCCACGGTCGGCACGGCGCCGGGTGCCGCTCAGTCATGCCCGCGTACAGCGCGCACCCGCCCTCGGCGGAAAGCGGCCCGCAGGGTGTGGCACAATGGCTAGCTGTACTCGACAGCCGCACAGGACCCCTCTCTCCTCCGGCTGACGCGTCCGTCGGGCACTCGGGTACCGCAACCCCACGCGGCCGCTCCGCCGTGCCCAACCACGTCAAAACCAGGAGAACCCACTCCCGTGGCAGTCAAGATCAAGCTGAAGCGTCTGGGCAAGATCCGTTCGCCTCACTACCGCATCGTCGTCGCCGACTCCCGTACCCGCCGTGACGGCCGGGCCATCGAGGAGATCGGCCTGTACCACCCGGTGCAGAACCCCTCCCGTATCGAGGTCGACGCCGAGCGCGTGGCGTACTGGCTCTCCGTCGGCGCCCAGCCGACCGAGCCCGTGCTCGCCATCCTGAAGAAGACCGGCGACTGGCAGAAGTTCAAGGGCGAGCCCGCCCCTGCTCCGCTGCTGCAGCCGGAGGAGAAGGCCGCGCGTCCGTCGTTCGAAGCCCTCGGTGGCGACGACGAGGGCAAGGGTGAGGCGATCACCCAGAAGAAGAAGGCCGAGAAGAAGGACGAGGCCGCTGCCGAGTCCTCCGAGTCGACCGAGGCCTGAGCAGCATGCTCGAAGAGGCGCTTGAGCACCTCGTGAAGGGCATCGTCGACAACCCTGACGATGTGCAGGTCGCCTCGCGCAACCTGCGCCGCGGGCGCGTGCTGGAGGTCCGGGTCCACCCCGACGACCTCGGCAAGGTGATCGGCCGCAACGGCCGCACCGCGCGCGCCCTGCGCACCGTCGTGGGCGCCATCGGCGGCCGCGGTGTCCGCGTCGACCTCGTCGACGTGGACGACGTCCGCTGACGCTTTTCACAGCACCGGCTCGGGCCGGGGAGGGCCACAGGGCCGTCCCCGGCCCGTAGTCGTTACGACAGGAGATCTTCCACAGTGCAGCTGGTAGTCGCACGGATCGGCCGCGCCCACGGCATCAAGGGCGAGGTCACCGTCGAGGTACGTACCGACGAGCCGGAACTCAGGCTCGCACCCGGCGCCGTACTGGCCACCGATCCCGCCTCCGCGGGCCCGCTCACCATCGAGACGGGCCGGGTGCACAGCGGCCGTCTGCTCCTGCGCTTCGAGGGCGTCCAGGACCGCACCGCCGCCGAGGCCCTCCGCAACACCCTCCTGATCGCCGAGGTCGACCCGGAGGAGCTGCCCGAGGGCGAGGACGAGTACTACGACCACCAGCTGATCGACCTCGACGTGGTGACCAAGGAGGGTGCGCAGGTCGGCCGGATCACCGAGATCTCGCACCTCCCCTCCCAGGACCTGTTCATCGTCGAGCGCCCCGACGGAACCGAGGTGCTGATCCCCTTCGTCGAGGAGATCGTCACCGAGATCGACCTGGACGAGCAGAGGGCCGTCGTCGATCCGCCGCCCGGCCTGATCGACGACCGTGCCGAGATCGCCTCCGCCCGGGAATCCGCGGAGCCCTCCGGGGAAGAGGCGTGATGCGGCTCGACGTCGTCACGATCTTCCCCGAGTACCTGGAACCGCTGAACGTCTCCCTCGTCGGCAAGGCACGCGCGCGTGGGCAGCTGAACGTCCACGTGCACGATCTGCGCACCTGGACGTACGACCGCCACAACACCGTCGACGACACGCCGTACGGCGGCGGCCCCGGCATGGTGATGAAGACCGAGCCCTGGGGCGACGCCCTGGACTCCGTCCTCGCCGACGGCTACGAAACGGGTTCCCGTGCGCCCGCGCTGATCGTCCCCACCCCCAGCGGCCGGCCCTTCACCCAGGAGCTCGCCGTCGAACTGTCCGAGCGCCCCTGGCTGATCTTCACGCCCGCCCGGTACGAGGGCATCGACCGCCGGGTCATGGACGAGTACGCGACCCGGATGCCGGTGTACGAGGTGTCCATCGGCGACTACGTCCTGGCCGGCGGCGAAGCGGCCGTCCTGGTCGTCACCGAGGCCGTGGCCCGGCTGCTGCCCGGCGTCCTGGGCAACGCCGAGTCGCACCGCGACGACTCCTTCGCGCCCGGCGCCATGGCCGGCCTCCTGGAAGGCCCCGTCTACACCAAGCCGCCCCGGTGGCGCGGCCGGGAGATCCCGGAGATCCTGCTCAGCGGCCACCACGGGAAGATCGCCCGCTGGCGCCGCGACGAGGCCCTCCGGCGCACGACGGCCAACCGCCCGGACCTGATCGAGCGTTGCGACCCCAGGGCGTTCGACAAGAAGGACCGCGAGATGCTGTCCATCCTGGGCTGGTGCCCCGACCCCGAAGGGGAGCCGTTCGGCCGATTTTGGCGCAGGACACCGGACGTGGAAGAATAGGCCGCTGTTGTGCGCCGTCCGGCGTGCGCCCCTGCCGCAGGGGGACACGACGCCCGTCCCGACGCGTGCAGCACTCGTCCCGAACACCTAGTTCCCGTTGATGACCTGTGGCATCAGCGAAGAAAGCAGACGAAATGTCTCACCTGCTCGACTCCGTCGACTCCGCGTCGCTGCGCGAAGACGTCCCGGCCTTCCGCCCGGGTGACACCGTCAACGTCCACGTGCGCGTCATCGAGGGCAACCGCTCCCGTGTGCAGCAGTTCAAGGGCGTCGTGATCCGCCGCCAGGGTTCCGGCGTGCGCGAGACCTTCACGGTCCGCAAGGTCTCCTTCTCCGTCGGCGTCGAGCGCACCTTCCCGGTGCACACCCCGATCGTGGAGAAGATCGAGCTCGTCACCCGCGGTGACGTCCGCCGCGCCAAGCTGTACTACCTGCGCGAGCTGCGCGGCAAGGCCGCGAAGATCAAGGAGAAGCGCGAGAGCTGAGCGCGCTCACCGGGGTTCACAGCGGGGCCGGATAGCATCTGGCCCCGATGGACACCGAAGCACAGCCCACGGAGCGCGACCGCTCCTCCCGCCCTTCCGCATCCGGGGAGTCCCCGGAGCCGCAGGGGCCGGAGGAACGGTCGCGTTTCGCGTTGGTGGCACGCGTCACGGACTGGCTGCCCGGCGGGCGGATCAGTCTGACCGTGCTGATCTGCCTGGTCTTTTTGCTTCTCCTCAGCACGTTCGTGGCGCAACCGTTCCAGATTCCGAGCGGATCCATGGAACGTGGATTGAGGATCGGGGACCGCGTTCTCGTAAATAAGTTGGCGTACCGTTTCGGTGGCGGGCCGCGGCGCGGCGACGTCGTCGTGTTCGACGGCAGCGGCTACTTCGGGGACGGCGACTACATCAAACGCGTTGTGGGTGTAGGGGGAGATCATGTCGTCTGCTGTGACAAGGAGGGGAGGCTCCAGGTGAACGGCCGGTCGGTCGACGAGTCGACCTTCCTCTACCCCGGCGACAGCCCGTCCACGGTGCCCTTCGACGTCGTCGTGCCCGACGGCACCCTGTTCGTCCTCGGCGACCACCGCGGCGACTCCAGCGACTCCCGCGACCACCTGGGCTCTCCGGGCGGCGGCATGATCCCCGTCGGGGAGGTCGTCGGCCGGGCCGACTGGATCGTCTGGCCCTTCGGCCACTGGACCCACCTGCGCCGCCCCGGCGCCTACGCGCGCGTGCCCGCCGCCGCGCCGGCCGGCTCGGGGACCGGCGAGCCGAGAGACGCGGGTGGCGCCCATGGGTAACCGCGGCAAACCGCGCGGCGTCCCCGTCAGCGCCGCCGACAACCTCCTGCCCACCGGGGCCCGGCGTACCTCCAGCCCGGGCGGCGGCCGCACCCGCGCCGAGCGGCGCAAGCTCCAGCGCAAGGTCAAGCGCAAGCGCAGACGTTCCGCCGTCCGGGAGATACCGCTCCTCGTCGGCGTCGCCGTCCTCATAGCCCTGGTGCTCAAGACCTTCCTCGTGCAGGCCTTCGTGATCCCCTCGGGCTCCATGGAGCAGACGATCCGCATCGGCGACCGGGTCCTGGTCGACAAGTTCACCCCGTGGTTCGGCTCCAAGCCGCAGCGCGGGGACGTCGTCGTCTTCCACGACCCGGGCGGCTGGCTGGCGGGGGAGCAGACCACGAAGAAGAACGACCCCGTCGTCGTCAAGCAGGTCAAGGAGGGGCTGTCCTTCATCGGTCTGCTGCCCTCCGACAACGAGAAGGACCTCATCAAGCGGGTCGTCGGTGTCGGCGGGGACCACGTCAAGTGCTGCGACGCGCAGGGACGGGTGACCGTCAACGGCGTTCCCCTGAACGAGAGGGACTACCTGTATCCCGGCAACGCGCCGTCCGACACGCCGTTCGACATCACCGTCCCCAAGGGGCGGCTGTGGGTCATGGGCGATCACCGGGGCAACTCCGCGGACTCGCGCGCCCACCAGAACACCGCCTACGGTGGGACGGTCTCGGAGAACTCCGTGGTCGGGCGAGCCATGGTCATCGGCTGGCCGCTCGGGCACTGGAGCATGCTGAAGGAACCGAGAACCTTCGCCGCGGTGTCCGACTCGGCGACCGGGTCGACCGCTGCCGCCCGGCTGTCGCATAGGGTTGCTCCCGACCATCCGAACGGATCGGTTCAGCTCCCGACCCCTGCGGAACTCCCGCTCGTTATGGGAGTGGTGGGCCTGCGCCGTGCGCGGCGCGGGCGGCGGCACGGAGTAAGGAGTTGGCGTGGGGGATGTGGCGGTTGGCGCACGGTCCGGACACGACGGCGAGGAGCACCGCGGACACCCCGTGGAAGCAGCTGTCCCCGCCTCGGGCGGGGCCGTGGCCTCCGGGAGTGACTCCACAGCACCCGAGGACGGCACGGTGACGGAGCAGAACGAGACCGGCGATCAGGGGACGGGTGGCAGCACCCCGCAGCAGCGCAAGCCCCGCTCCTTCTGGAAGGAGCTGCCCATCCTGATCGGCATCGCGCTGGTGCTGGCGCTGCTGATCAAGACGTTCCTCGTACAGGCGTTCTCGATCCCCTCGGACTCGATGCAGAACACCCTGCAGCGGGGCGACCGCGTCCTGGTCGACAAGCTGACGCCGTGGTTCGGCTCCAAGCCCGAGCGTGGCGAGGTCGTCGTCTTCCACGACCCGGCCGACTGGCTGGCCGGCGAGCCGACGTCCAAGCCGAACGCCCTGCAGACGGTCCTCAGCTGGATCGGCCTGATGCCGTCCGCGGAGGAGAAGGACCTCATCAAGCGGGTCGTCGGTGTCGGCGGCGACACCGTCGAGTGCAAGGGCACCGGCCCGCTGATGGTCAACGGCAAGGCGCTGAACGAGCCGTACGTCTACCCCGGCAACACGCCGTGCAGCGTGGACGACCAGGGCGGCCAGTTCAAGGTGAAGGTGCCCAAGGGCTACATCTGGGTGATGGGCGACCACCGGCAGAACTCGCGGGACTCGCGCTACAACCAGACCGACAAGAACCACGGCATGGTCCCGGTGAACGAGGTCGTCGGTCGCGCCATCGTGAAGGCCTGGCCGATCAACCGCTGGGGCACCCTGCCCATCCCGGACACCTTCGACCAGCCGGGCGTCAACCAGCAGTCCTCGGCGGCAGGAGCCCTGACGGCGGCACCCGAGGGCGTCGCCCTCACCGCGGTCGTCCCCGTGGCGCTGTGGCGCCGCAGGCGGACCGCGCGCGCCGAGTCGACGACGAGCACGGCATCGGTATCCGCCGGCAGCCGCTGAACGGTCTAGGTGCGGGGTCGCCGAGCGTGGTCGGCCCCGGGCCGCTGAGCATCGCCGGCCGGGAGTCGCTGAGTGGCATCGTCCGGAAGAGTCGCTGAGTGGCATCGGCCCGGAGCCGTGCGCGCGTCGGCGGGTGGTACGCGGCATTCCGCTCCTACCGCCCGTCCTCCGTGAAGCCCACGTGGAGCTGTGATCGCGGTCCCGAAAGAGGGACTCCCCCGCTTCCCAACCGCCGGGTAGGGTGCGGATCCATGGGTGGCGAGAGCACGACGCGTACGGCCCCGCGCAGCGGCGGCACAGGCAGGAGCCAGGTGGGCAGCCGGACCGGGCAGCGTTTGTCCGGGCTGGCCGTCGCGCTGGGCCTGCTGCTGTTCCTCGGAGGATTCGCATGGGGAGCGGTGGTCTACCGGCCGTACACCGTGCCCACCAGCTCGATGACGCCGACGATCAACATGGGCGACCGCGTCCTGGCGCAGCGCGTCAGCGGCAGTGAGGTCCGCCGCGGCGATGTCGTCGTCTTCACCGACAAGAGCTGGGTGACCAACGCCCCCGTGGTCAAGCGGGTCGTCGCCGTCGGCGGCGACACGGTCTCCTGCTGCAAGCAGGGCAAGCTGAGCGTCAACGGCAAGGAGATCGACGAGCCCTACCTGAAGGGGGGCGTCGCCGAGATCAAGAACTTCCCGACCGTCACGGTGCCCGCGGGCCGCCTGTTCCTGCTCGGTGACGAACGCCAGGGCTCCCTGGACTCCAGCGCCCACCTCACGGACGCGGCGAGCGGCACCGTCTCGCGTGGCGCAGTGACCGCCCGGGTGGACGCCGTCGTATGGCCCGCCAAGGGCATGCTGGAGCGCCCCACCGGCTTCGAGACCCTGGGCGCCCTCTCGCAGCCCGGACCGCTGCGCACGATCGTCCTCCTGATCATCGCCGGCGCCGTCCTCGTCCTCGCCGGCGGCGCCTACGGCCCGATCGCCAAGCGGCTGGGCCGCTCCCGGGGCCGCACGCGGACGGAGCCCGCGGGTGCCCGGTGAGGTGACGGACACCGACCCGACGGCGCGGCACGGCTCCTGCGACGACGCGCACGACGGCCCCCGTGGCGACGCGCACGACGGCGGGCCGCGCAAGGTGGCCCGGGTCGTCCTGCTGGACCCCGAGGACCGCATCCTCCTCCTGCACGGCCATGAGCCGGGCGATCCGGCCGACGACTGGTGGTTCACACCCGGCGGCGGTCTGGAGGGCGACGAGACGCGAGAGGAGGCCGCTCTCAGGGAACTCGCGGAGGAGACCGGCGTCACCGAGGTCGAACTGGGCCCGGTGGTGTGGCGGCGCCGGTGCTCGTTCCCGTTCGCGGGCCGCCGCTGGGACCAGGACGAGTGGTACTACCTGGCCCGCACGACCCAGACGGGGACCGAAGCCCTGGGCCTCACGGAGCTGGAGCGGCGAAGTGTCGCCGGAGCACGCTGGTGGACGTGTGGGGAACTGACCCGGGCACATGAGACGGTGTATCCGACCAGACTCGCCGAGCTGCTCCGCACACTGCTCGACGAAGGTCCCCCGGCCAGGCCTGTGACCCTTGATACGGAAATCGTCTAGGGCCTCACAAGACTGGCGCACAATGGGGGGATCGCACGGCTGAAGGGGAACATGCCATGAGCGCCGAGGACCTCGAAAAGTACGAGACCGAGATGGAGCTCAAGCTCTACCGGGAGTACCGCGATGTCGTCGGTCTGTTCAAATACGTGATCGAGACCGAGCGGCGCTTCTACCTCACCAACGACTACGAGATGCAGGTCCACTCGGTCCAGGGCGAGGTGTTCTTCGAGGTTTCCATGGCGGACGCCTGGGTGTGGGACATGTACCGGCCTGCTCGCTTCGTGAAGCAGGTACGCGTCCTCACCTTCAAGGATGTGAACATCGAGGAGCTGAACAAGACCGATCTGGAGCTGCCGGGCGGCTGACCGCCGGGCTCTGATCACCCGTACGAGTGATGGAGTTGTCCACAACCGCCGAGTAGCCCACCAAGATCCAATCGGTCGGGCCGGATGCGTGACGGTTGGCGCCGGAGGTGGTGCCGACATGAGCACACATCGGGCACGCAGCGCACTCGGCAAGTACGGAGAGGGCCTGGCCGCACGGCGGCTGACGGAGACCGGGATGTCGGTCCTGGCCCGCAACTGGCGCTGCGGCAGGACGGGCGAGATCGACATCGTGGCCAGGGACGGCGACGTCCTGGTCGTCTGCGAGGTGAAGACCCGCAGGGCGGGACCCTTCGGGTACCCCATGGCCGCGGTCACCGCGGACAAGGCACGGCGTCTGCGCGGCCTCGCCGAACGCTGGATCCAGTCCCACGGAGGCGCACCCGCGGGAGGCGTCCGTATCGACCTGGTCGGGGTACTCCTGCCTCGCCGCGGCGCACCCGTGGTCGAGCACGCGCGGGGGGTGGCTTGATGGGGTTCGCGCGCACGTGCTCCGTGGCCCTCGTCGGCGTCGAGGGCGTGGTCGTCGAGGTGCAGGCCGACCTGGAACCGGGCGTGGCCGCATTCACCCTGGTCGGACTGCCGGACAAGAGCCTGACCGAAAGCCGCGACCGGGTGCGGGCCGCAGTGGTCAACTCGGGTGCGGAGTGGCCGCAGAAGAAGCTCACGGTGGGACTCAGCCCGGCCTCGGTGCCGAAGGCCGGCAGTGGTTTCGACCTGGCCGTCGCCTGCGCGGTGCTCGGCGCCGCCGAGCGGATCGACCCGCGGGTGCTCGCCGACATCGTGATGATCGGAGAGCTCGGCCTGGACGGGCGGGTGCGCCCCGTCCGAGGCATCCTCCCGGCCGTCCTGGCCGCGGCGGACGCGGGGTACGAACAGGTGGTCGTGCCCGAATCCGCCGCGGCCGAGGCCGCCCTCGTCCCCAGTGTGTCCGTGCTCGGTGTACGCAGCCTGCGCCAGCTGATCGCCGTGCTGACCGACGAGCCCGTACCGGAGGAGGAGCCGGACGAACAGGGGCGGCCGGATCCGCTGCTCGCCGGCCTGCGGGTACCCGGAACCGGCGCGGCCACGGGCATGCACGGCATGGGCGCGGCCCAGCACGACCACGGACATGACCTGGCCGACGTCGTCGGCCAGATGTCGGCGCGGACCGCGGTGGAGGTCGCCGCGGCCGGCGGGCACCACCTGTTCCTGGAAGGGCCGCCGGGCGCGGGCAAGACCATGCTGGCGGAGCGGTTGCCCTCGGTGCTGCCCCCGCTCGGCCGGGAGGAGTCCCTGGAGGTCACGGCGGTGCACTCGGTGGCCGGACTGCTGCCTGTCGGCAAACCGCTGATCGACGTCGCGCCCTACTGCGCCCCGCACCACTCGGCTACCATGCAGGCACTGGTCGGCGGCGGCCCCGGCATCGCCCGGCCGGGTGCCGTCTCGCTGGCCCACCGCGGGGTGCTCTTCCTCGACGAGACACCGGAGTTCAGCAGCCGGGCCCTCGACGCCCTGCGCCAGCCCCTGGAGGCGGGGCATGTGGTCATCGCCCGCAGTGCGGGCGTCGTGCGCTTTCCGGCGAAGTGCCTCATGGTGCTCGCGGCCAATCCGTGTCCCTGCGGCCGCTTCTCGCAGCGGGACACCCTGTGCGAGTGCCCGCCCTCGGCCATCCGCCGCTACCAGGCCCGGATCTCCGGCCCGCTGATCGACCGGGTCGATCTCCGGGTCGAGGTGGACCCGGTCACCCGGGCCGAGCTCGCCCACAGGGGCGCCGGCGGCGAGTCCACGGCGACGGTCGGCGACCGGGTGCGAGCCGCCCGGGAACGCGCGGCCGCACGGCTTGCCGGAACGCCCTGGCGGACGAACAGCGAGGTGCCGGGGCGGGAACTGCGCAATCGCTGGCATGCCGTGAGCGGTGCGATGGACGAGGCCGAGCGCAACCTGGAGCGCGGCGTCCTTACGGCCCGTGGTCTCGATCGCGTGCTCCGTGTCGCCTGGACGGTCGCGGACCTCGTCGGCCACGACCGGCCCGACGCGACGGACGTCGCCCTGGCGCTGCAACTGCGCACCGGAGTGCCGCGGGGCGTCCCCATGGCCATCGGGGCACCGAGGTGACCGCCGAGCACGACGCCGACGCCGAACTGCTCGCCCGGGTCTTCCTCAGTCGCGTCGTCGAGCCGGGTGACGAGGTCGGTGGGCGGTGGGTGCGCGAGCTCGGAGCCGTGGAGGTGGCGCGGCGGCTGCGGGTGGGTGGGCCGCCGCCGCACGGTGTGTCCGACAAGCGGTGGGCGGGGCTGCGGGCGCGCGCCGCGCGAGCCGAGCCGGAGCGGGACCTCGCCCTCGCGCGCAGCGCCGACGTCCGGTTCGTCTGCCCCGGTGACACCGAATGGCCCGCGCAACTCGACGACCTGGGGGACGCGCGCCCCACGGGGCTGTGGGTGCGCGGCCGGCCCAGCCTGCGCACCTGGGCGCTCACATCCGTCGCCGTCGTCGGCGCCCGTGCCTGCACCGAGTACGGCGCCCACATGGCCACCACCCTCGCCGCCGGACTTGCCGAGCGCGGCTGGGTCGTGGTGTCCGGCGGTGCCTACGGGGTCGACGGCGCCGCCCACCGAGGCGCGCTCGGCGCCGGCGGCGCCACCGTCGCGGTCCTGGCCTGCGGTGTCGACCGGCCCTACCCCCCGGGGCACACCGAACTGATCGGCAGAATCGCCGGACAGGGCCTGGTCATCGGCGAGCTGCCGCCGGGCGATCACCCGACGCCGAGCAGATTCATCGTCCGCAACAGGGTCATCGCCGCGCTCACCCGCGCCACCGTGGTCATCGAGGCCGCGCACCGCAGCGGGTCCCTGGTCACCGCTCGCGCGGCGCAGCGGCTGGGCCGCCACACCATGGGGGTCCCCGGTCCGGCCACCAGCGCGCTGTCCGCCGGCGTCCACGAACTGCTGCGGGGTGAGGCGACGCTGGTCACCGATGCCGCCGAGGTCGTCGAACTGGTCGGCGACATGGGAGAACTGGCCCCGCCCCGGCGCGGTCCCGTACTGCCGCGCGACCTGCTGGAACCGGACACCGCAGACGTCCTGTCCGCCCTGCCCGCCCACCGCGCGGCGACACCGGCCGAGCTCGCGCGCGCCGCCCGGACGACGGAGGACGACGTGATCGCGAGACTGTACGAGCTCCGATCACTTGGCTATGTCGAACGACATGGCGATGGCTGGAAGTTGACACGCGAGGCGATGACCCCGGCCCGGTTCGGACCACCTCGATGCTGACCGAGCGTGTTCGGCCGTTCGGGCGAACCTCCCGGCCTGCGCGGATTCCCGCCGTCGGGGGCTCCCTCAGTCACCGAGGGTGACGCCCATGACCCGGCGGGGCGCTCAGCGGAACGAATCTGCGCACGCTCCGCGCCTCGCCGTTCGCGCACCGCGACACTCCAGTCACGCTACGCTCACGAGGTTCCGACGCAGACACCCGAATCGACACCAGACCGACACGCCCCACCGGCACCCCCACTTCACGGCAGAACGACACAAGGCGACGAATGCCCCAGCACACCTCCGGGTCCGACCGGGCGGCGATCCCCCCAGCCGCCCGCGACGGTGGCAGCGTGCGGCCGCCCGCTCCCTCGACGCTCGACGAGCTGTGGCGGTCGTACAAGGCGACGGGGGACGAGCGGCTGCGGGAGCAGCTGATCCTGCACTACTCGCCGCTGGTGAAGTACGTGGCGGGACGGGTGAGTGTCGGTCTGCCGCCCAACGTGGAGCAGGCCGACTTCGTCTCCTCGGGGGTCTTCGGGCTCATCGACGCGATCGAGAAGTTCGACATCGACCGGGAGATCAAGTTCGAGACCTATGCGATCACCCGGATCCGGGGCGCCATGATCGACGAACTGCGGGCGCTGGACTGGATCCCGCGGTCGGTGCGGCAGAAGGCGCGGAACGTGGAGCGGGCCTACGCCACGCTGGAGGCCCGGTTGCGGCGCACGCCGACGGAGGGGGAGGTCGCCGCCGAGATGGGCATCGCGGTGGACGAGCTGCACGCCGTGTTCAGCCAGTTGTCGCTGGCCAATGTGGTCGCACTGGAGGAGCTGCTGCACGTCGGCAGCGAGGACGGTGACGGCCTGAGCTTCATGGACACGCTGGAGGACACCGCCGCCGACAACCCCGTCGAGGTGGCCGAGGACCGGGAGCTGCGGCGGTTCCTGGCACGTGCGATCAACACGCTGCCCGAGCGTGAGAAGACCGTGGTCACGCTGTACTACTACGAGGGGCTCACCCTCGCCGAGATCGGCAACGTGCTCGGCGTGACCGAGAGCCGGGTCAGCCAGATCCACACCAAGTCGGTGCTGCAACTGCGCGCGAAGCTGGCGAGTTTCGGACGGTGACCCGGCGGGAGACGAGGGGATCGGGAGTCGAGGGGGACACGGGGCGCGGCCGGGGATGCAAGACGCTCCCGTCCCGGGTGGCGCGTCCGTACAGTGGTCGACGTGCCAAGGATTCGAGCGGCCTCCGTGGCCGAGCACCGGTCGATGCGGCGAGCCGCCCTCCTGGACGCGGCGCGGTCCCTGCTGGCCGAGGGCGGCACGGAGGCGCTGACTTTCCCGGCTCTGGCCGAGCGGACGGGGCTGGCGCGGTCCTCGGTGTACGAGTACTTCCCGTCACGGGCCGCGGTGGTCGAGGAGCTGTGCCGGGTCGACTTTCCGGTGTGGGCCGCGGAGGTCTCGGCCGCGATGGAGCGGGCGCAGGGGCCGCAGGCCAAGATCGAGGCGTATGTCCGCGTGCAGCTCGCGCTGGTCGGGGACCGGCGGCACCGGGCCGTGGTGGCGATCTCCGCCAGTGAGCTCGACGCGGCGGCCCGGGAGAAGATCCGGGCCGCGCACGGTGGGCTGGTCGCGATGATCGTCGAGGCACTGGCGGACATGGGACACGCCCGGCCGAGGTTGGCCGCGGTGCTGCTCCAGGGCGTCGTCGACGCGGCGGTGCGGCGGATCGAGCTCGGCGCGGCGGAGGATCCGGCGGAGGTCACGGACGCGGCCGTGGCGATGGCGCTGCGAGGTGTCCGGGGCTGAGCCCCGGGGACCGCGGAAGCCGCTGGGCTGCCGCGGCACCAGCAGCCACCAGTCGCGTCGCCTCCCGCGCCCGGGACCGTGCTCTTGCGGGGTCCCGCGTCCGGGACCCTGCCCTGTGCCGGACGACTCCCAGGGGGCAGGCCGGCACGCCCGGGGCGAGGTCGGCACTCCCGGGATCAGGCCGGCAGTGGAATCCCCACTACCGGCAGCAACCTCGAGGGTCCGGATCGCAGCAGCCAGGGCGGCAGCAGCAACAGCGGGTTCAGGTAGGTGTCGCCTCTCAGCAACCCCCAGTGAACGCACGCCGTCGCGCAGTGTGACCCCGTCGCCTCCACCGTGCCGATCACCTCGCCCGCCGCCACGTCGTCCCCCTTCCGTACCGACGCCCGCACGGGTTCGTACGTCGTGCGCAGCGGCGGGTCGCCGGACCCCGTCAGCGCCACCGACACCACGCCCCGCCCGGCGACCCGGCCGGCGAAGAGCACCCGGCCCGCGGCGACCGTCCGTACGGGAGCGCCCGCCGGTGCCGCCAGGTCCACCCCCCGGTGCCCCGGGCCGTACACCGTCGCCGGGGGCTCCCACCCGCGGACGACCGCGGGCCGCACCCCCACCGGCCACACGCGCGCCACCTCAGGCGCCGCCGGCACCGCCCCATCCGCCCCCGCCGACGCCGGCCCACTCGTCCCCGCCGGTGTCCGCCCGTCCGCCCCCGCCGTCACCCCCGCATCCGTCCCCGCCCGTCCCCCAGGAGCCGGAGAAGCCGGAGAAGCCGGAGAAGCCAGTACAACCGGGACAGCCGGAGGAGCCGGTCCACCGGCCGCCCATGCCGCCGAGGCCGGAACGCCGCCCGCCAATACCAGCAGCAGGCACACACCCAGCCCCACACTCAGTCCGGCAACCAACCCCGCACCCAACCCCGCACCCGGCGACACACCCGAGCGCCGCCGCATTCGCATCCGATCCATGCGCCCACCGTCCCGCACCCTTGGCGATCATGGCCGGGATCTGTGGACAACTCACCGGTTGTGGACAGCGGCGTCACCCGGTGCCTCCCCGGTCCCGTACACTTCTGGTGGCGACCCGGGTCACCGGGTCGACTTCGCACGCCCCGACATTCACGGCCGGCAACGGTCGGTGTCAGCGCCCCTCGGTCCTTCGTGGCACGGCGCACCGCGGGCGTCAGGCGCGGGAGCCGTCCGGCATCCGCGGCACAACCGAGAAACTCAAGGAGAGTACGGCCATGGCCGTCGTCACGATGCGGGAGCTGCTGGAGAGCGGCGTCCACTTCGGTCACCAGACCCGTCGCTGGAACCCGAAGATGAAGCGCTTCATCTTCACCGAGCGCAACGGCATCTACATCATCGACCTGCTCCAGTCGCTGTCGTACATCGACCGCGCCTACGAGTTCGTCAAGGAGACCGTCGCCCACGGCGGCACGGTCATGTTCGTCGGTACGAAGAAGCAGGCGCAGGAGGCCATCGCCGAGCAGGCCACCCGCGTCGGCATGCCCTACGTCAACCAGCGCTGGCTGGGCGGCATGCTCACCAACTTCTCGACCGTCTACAAGCGTCTGCAGCGCCTGAAGGAGCTTGAGCAGATCGACTTCGAGGACGTCGCGTCCTCCGGTCTGACCAAGAAGGAGCTCCTGGTCCTCTCCCGCGAGAAGGCCAAGCTGGAGAAGACCCTCGGTGGTATCCGCGAGATGCAGAAGGTGCCGAGCGCCGTCTGGATCGTGGACACCAAGAAGGAGCACATCGCGGTCGGCGAGGCCCGCAAGCTCAACATCCCGGTCGTCGCCATCCTCGACACCAACTGCGACCCCGACGAGGTCGACTACAAGATCCCGGGCAACGACGACGCGATCCGTTCCGTCACCCTGCTCACCCGCGTGATCGCCGACGCCGTCGCCGAGGGCCTGATCGCCCGCTCGGGCGTCGCCACCGAGGGCAAGGGCGAGAAGGCCGCGGGCGAGCCGCTCGCCGAGTGGGAGCGCGACCTGCTGGAGGGTGAGAAGAAGGCCGAGTCCGAGGAGGCCGCCCCGGCCGCCGAGGCTCCCGCCGCCGAGGCTCCCGCTGCTGAGGCGCCGGCCGCCGAGGCTCCCGCTGCTGAGGCGCCGGCCGCTGAGGCGCCGGCCGCCGAGGGCGAGCAGGCCTGACCGTCAGCGTCAGTGTTGACGGCGGGAGCGGTGACATGAAGTCCGCTCCCGCCGTTCACCCGTAGGTCAGCGGTGCGTCAGCGAGCCCCCGCTACATGGGACCGCAGACCCCCTGATCTTCGATCTTCCAGACATCGAGAAAGATTCACAGACTCATGGCGAACTACACCGCCGCCGACGTCAAGAAGCTCCGTGAGCTCACCGGCGCCGGCATGATGGACTGCAAGAAGGCGCTGGACGAGGCCGAGGGCAACGTCGAGAAGGCTGTCGAGGCGCTGCGCATCAAGGGCCAGAAGGGCGTCGCCAAGCGCGAGGGCCGCTCCGCCGAGAACGGCGCCGTGGTCTCGATCCTCGCCGACGACAACTCCTCCGGTGTCCTCGTCGAGCTGAAGTGCGAGACGGACTTCGTCGCCAAGGGCGACAAGTTCCAGGCCGTCGCCAAGGCGATCGCCGAGCACGTCGCCAAGACCTCCCCGGCCGACATCGAGGCGCTGCTCGCCTCCGAGATCGAGGCCGGCAAGACCGTCCAGGCGTTCGTGGACGAGGCCAACGCCAACCTCGGCGAGAAGATCGTCCTGGACCGCTTCGCGCAGTTCTCCGACGGCTTCGTCACGGCCTACATGCACCGTACGATGCCCGACCTGCCGCCGCAGATCGGTGTCCTCGTCGAGCTCGACAAGCCGAATGCCGAGGTCGCCAAGGGCGTCGCTCAGCACATCGCCGCCTTCGCGCCGAAGTACCTCGCCAAGGAGGACATCCCGGCCGACGTCGTCGAGTCCGAGCGCCGCATCGCCGAGGAGACCACCCGCGCCGAGGGCAAGCCCGAGGCCGCGATCGCCAAGATCGTCGAGGGTCGTCTCAACGGCTTCTTCAAGGACGCCACCCTGCTCGGCCAGCCGTACGCGCTGGACAACAAGAAGTCCGTCCAGAAGGTCCTGGACGAGGCCGGTGTCACCCTGAAGCGCTTCACGCGCATCAAGGTCGGCATCTGAGTCCGTACCGCGACGGACGCCCGACCCGGATAGGGTCGACAGCAGTCGTCCATGTCGCACGCGTACGCCACGCACGCGCGTGACGGACGACAGCAGATCTGACGAGGAGGCCATTGCCGCAGATGGGATGCGAACCACACCCCACCGGCAATGGCCTTCTTCGTATGTGCACCACGTAACAAAGGCGGAATCTCCGATGACCACCAAGGCCCAGAAAAGCGACGACGGCAAAGTGTCCGGCCGGTTTCTGCTGAAGCTGTCCGGTGAGGCGTTCTCCGGCGGCGGGGGCCTGGGCGTCGATCCCGACGTGGTGCACGCCATTGCCCGCGAGATCGCGGCCGTCGTACGGGACGGCGCCCAGATCGCGGTCGTCATCGGCGGCGGCAACTTCTTCCGTGGCGCCGAACTCCAGCAGCGGGGCATGGACCGCGCCCGCTCCGACTACATGGGCATGCTCGGCACCGTGATGAACTGCCTCGCCCTGCAGGACTTCCTGGAGCGGGAAGGCATCGACAGCCGGGTCCAGACCGCCATCACCATGGGCCAGGTCGCCGAGCCGTACATCCCGCTGCGCGCCGTGCGCCACCTGGAGAAGGGCCGTGTGGTCATCTTCGGCGCCGGTATGGGCATGCCGTACTTCTCCACCGACACCACCGCCGCCCAGCGCGCCCTGGAGATCGACGCCGAGGCGCTCCTCATGGGCAAGAACGGTGTGGACGGGGTTTACGACTCCGACCCGAAGGCCAACCCGGACGCCGTGAAGTTCGACTCCCTCGGCTACGGCGAGGTCATCACGCGCGATCTGAAGGTCGCCGACGCCACGGCCATCACGCTGTGCCGCGACAACAAGCTTCCGATCGTCGTCTTCGAACTCCTCAAGGAGGGCAATATCGCCCGCGCCGTCAAGGGTGAGAAGATCGGCACGCTTGTGGGTGACCAAGGCAGCCGGGACTGACCGGCAGACCTCCCGGTCCGCGGGACGGCACCTGTCCGGACGACGGACGGGACGGACCCTGACCGGGGGATGGACAATGTCCTGCCGGTCGGGAACCGTGCAGGAAGAAGACGCGACGCAGCCGGCCGTCGGCCCCGACAAGGAACCGCAGCCGGGCCTACTCAAGACACGCAGGAGCAAGTGGTGATCGAAGAGACCCTCCTCGAAGCCGAGGAGAAGATGGAGAAGGCCGTCGTGGTCGCCAAGGAGGACTTCGCCGCGATCCGCACCGGCCGTGCGCACCCGGCGATGTTCAACAAGATCGTGGCCGACTACTACGGCGCGCCGACGCCGATCAACCAGCTGGCTTCGTTCTCCGTGCCGGAGCCGCGGATGGCGGTCGTGACCCCGTTCGACAAGAGCGCGCTGCGCAACATCGAGCAGGCGATCCGCGACTCGGACCTTGGCGTCAACCCGAGCAACGACGGCAACATCATCCGGGTGGTCTTCCCCGAGCTCACCGAGGAGCGCCGCCGCGAGTACATCAAGGTCGCCAAGGGCAAGGGCGAGGACGCCAAGATCTCGATTCGCTCCGTGCGCCGCAAGGCCAAGGAGGCCATCGACAAGCTGATCAAGGACGGCGAGGTCGGCGAGGACGAGGGCCGCCGTGCGGAGAAGGAGCTCGACGACACCACCGCGAAGTACGTCGCGCAGGTGGACGAGCTCCTCAAGCACAAGGAATCGGAGCTGCTCGAGGTCTGATGAACGACTCTTCCTGGGGGGCGCCGCAACCGGCGGGGTACTGGGGGCCCGCGGACCAGGGTTCTGCCCGGGGTCCGGTCCAGGGGGCCGCCCCGGCGGGCCCCGCGTACGATGCGCATGACGCCCAGCAGACTCGCCCCATGCCCATCGTGCCCGACGTGCCCGCACACGGCGGAATCCAGGATGACGACCGGGGGGCCGCTCGGCCGGGCGGCCCCCCGTTCCGCGACGACACGCCGCAGACGCATCCGTACGACACGATGCGGCCGCGGTCCTACGACACGCCGCAGACGTCGCCCTCCCGCAGGACGGCCGCGCAGAATCCGGAGCCCATGCCCGACGCCCCGCAGCCGGCGCCCGCGCCGCAGAAGAAGAGCGCGGGCCGCGACCTGGGCGCCGCCATAGGGGTCGGTGTCGGCCTCGGTGTGGTGATCATCGCGTCGCTGTTCATCGTCAAGGCCGTGTTCGTCGGGGTCGTGGCGGTCGCGGTCGTGGTGGGCCTGTGGGAGCTGACCAAGCGGCTTCAGGAGCGCAAGGCCATCAGGGCGCCCCTGGTGCCGCTCGCGGTGGGCGGCGCGGCGATGGTGGTCGCCGGGTACGTGCGGGGCGCCGAGGGCGCCTGGGTGGCCATGGCACTCACCGCGCTGGCCATCCTGGTGTGGCGCATGACGGAGCCCCCCGAGGGCTACCTCAAGGACGTCACGGCCGGGGTCTTCGCCGCCTTCTACGTGCCGTTCCTGGCCACGTTCGTCGCGATGATGCTGACTGCCGCGGACGGTCCGTTCCGCGTTCTGACCTTCCTGCTCCTGACGGTGGTCAGCGACACCGGGGCCTACGCCGTCGGCTGGCGCTTCGGCAGGCACAAACTGGCCCCGCGCATCAGCCCCGGGAAGACCCGTGAGGGCCTGCTCGGAGCGGTCACGTTCGCCATGGCCGCGGGCGCGCTGTGCATGCAGTTCCTGATCGACGGGGGCGCCTGGTGGCAGGGCCTGCTGCTCGGCCTCGCCGTCGCCGCCAGCGCCACGCTCGGCGACCTCGGCGAGTCCATGATCAAGCGGGACCTGGGGATCAAGGACATGGGCACGCTGCTCCCCGGGCACGGCGGCATCATGGACCGCCTGGACTCGCTGCTGCCCACGGCACCGGTGGTGTGGCTGCTGATGGTGATCTTCGTGGGGTCCGCCTGACCGGCGCCCCGCCCGGGCCGCAGGGGCTCGTCGTCCACGGGACGGCGGGCCCCTCTGCCGACCGGGGCCTGACCTACGACGCCAGGCCGGCCGGGGGCGGAGCCATGGTGAGCGAGAAGGTCCGCCTCCAGTTCGACATCGCCGTCATCCGCGCCACCCCCACGCCCTGAAGAAGCACCGACCCGGGGACCTCGGCGCGGACCCCAGGTCACCCCATTCGATCTGAGACACTGGTGAGACCATGCCCAAGCCCGGAGAACTCACCTTCGTCGCCCCCCGCGGTGCCAAGAAGCCACCGCGGCACCTTGCCGATCTCACGCCTGCCCAGCGCAAGGAGGCTGTCGCCGAGATCGGTGAGAAGCCGTTTCGTGCCAAGCAGCTTTCGCAGCACTACTTCGCGCGGTACGCGCACGACCCCGAGCAGTGGACCGACATCCCCGCCGGATCGCGCGCCAAGCTGCGTGAGGCGCTGCTTCCGGACCTGATGACGGTCGTCCGGCACCTGTCGACCGACCAGGGCACCACCCGCAAGACGCTGTGGCGGCTGTTCGACGGCACGCTCGTCGAGTCGGTGCTCATGCGCTACCCGGACCGGGTCACCATGTGCATCAGCTCGCAGGCGGGCTGCGGCATGAACTGCCCGTTCTGTGCGACCGGGCAGGCCGGACTGGACCGCAACCTGTCGACCGCCGAGATCGTGCACCAGATCGTGGACGGGATGCGTGCCCTGCGGGACGGGGAGGTCCCCGGTGGTCCCGCGCGTCTGTCCAACATCGTCTTCATGGGCATGGGTGAGCCGCTCGCCAACTACAACCGCGTCGTCGGCGCCATCCGGGCGCTGACCGACCCCGAGCCGGACGGGCTCGGGCTGTCCCAGCGCGGCATCACCGTCTCGACCGTCGGTCTCGTCCCGGCGATCCACCGGTTCTCCGACGAGGGCTTCAAGTGCCGCCTCGCCGTCTCGCTGCACGCGCCGGACGACGAACTGCGCGACACCCTGGTCCCCGTCAACACGCGCTGGAAGGTGCGGGAGGTCCTCGACGCCGGGTTCGAGTACGCCGCGAAGTCGGGGCGCCGGCTGTCCATCGAGTACGCCCTGATCCGGGACATCAACGACCAGGCCTGGCGCGGTGACCGGCTCGGACGGCTGCTCAAGGGCAAGCCGGTGCACGTCAACCTCATCCCGCTCAACCCGACGCCGGGCTCCAAGTGGACGGCCTCGCGGCCCGAGGACGAGAAGGCGTTCGTGGAGGCGATCGCCGCCCACGGGGTGCCGGTCACCATCCGGGACACCCGGGGCCAGGAGATCGACGGGGCATGCGGTCAGCTCGCGGCCACCGAGCGGTAGTCTGAGGCCGTACACATCTTCATACTCATATTCCGACAGGGGAGCGCCACAGCGCTGAGAGTGCGGCAACCGGGCCGCAGACCCTCTGAACCTCGCCCAGGTCATTCTGGGTAGGAAGTTCGGTCATCACTCAAGCTGTTGCGCCCTGCCCGGAGATCCCCGGCGGATCCCGGGCAGGGCCGCGTCTCTTCCTGGTCAACCCCAGGAGGAATCCAGTGCACAACAAGAGGTTCGTCGCCGTGGCGGTGGGGCTCGGCCTGGTCACGCTGTCCGCGTGCGGGTCGTCGGCCGACAAGGGATCCGCCGACTCCAAGACGGTGACCCTCGTCAGCCACGACTCGTGGGCCGTGTCGAAGAACGTCCTCAAGGACTTCGAGAAGCAGTCCGGGTACACGGTCAAGGTGCTCAAGGACGGCGACGCCGGACAGGCCGTCAACAAGGCCATCCTCACCAAGGACAACCCGCAGGGTGACGTCTTCTTCGGCGTCGACAACACGCTGCTGTCGCGCGCCCTCGACAACGGGCTGTTCCAGCCGTACCAGGCCAGGGGGCTCGACAAGGTCGGCGCCCCCTACCAACTCGACGGGGCCAGGCACCGGGTCACCCCGGTCGACTACGGCGACATCTGCGTCAACTACGACAAGAAGTACTTCGCCGACCACAAGCTGACCCCGCCGGCCTCCTTCGACGACCTCGTCAGGCCGGAGTACAAGAACCTCCTCGTCACCGAGAACGCCGCCACCTCCTCGCCCGGACTCGGCTTCCTGCTCGGCACGGCCGCCCGGTACGGCGACGGCGGCTGGCAGGCGTACTGGAAGAAGCTGAAGGCCAACGGCGTCAAGGTGGTCGACGGCTGGGAGCAGGCGTACGACCAGGAGTTCTCCGGGTCCGCCGGTGGCCACAAGGCCAAGGGCGACCGGCCGCTCGTCGTCTCCTACGCCTCCTCCCCGCCCGCCGAGGTCGTCTTCGCCGAGCCCAGGCCCAAGACCGCGCCCACCGGTGTCGCGGCCGGCACCTGCTTCCGCCAGATCGAGTTCGCGGGGCTGCTGAGCAACGCGAGGAACACCAAGGGCGGCAAGGCGTTCATCGACTTCCTGGTCTCCAGGGAGTTCCAGCAGGACATGCCGTTGAACATGTTCGTGTACCCGGTGGTCCAGGGCACCTCGGTGCCCGCCGAGTTCACCCAGTACGGCCCCGCGGCCAAGGACCCCGAGAACATGGCTCCGGGCAAGATCGCCGCCAACCGTGACCAGTGGGTCAAGTCGTGGACCTCACTCGTACTGAAGTAGCCACCCACGAGGGCCGCCACACCCCCACAGGCCCCGACACCCCAACGGGCCGCCACAGGACCCGCACGGGGAACGCGGCGCGGCTCGGGCTCATGGCCGGGCCCGTCGCGTTCTTCGCGCTGTTCTTCGCCTACCCGGTGGCCGCGATCGTCGAGCGCGGCCTGCGGGTCGGCGGGGCCTGGCAGTTCGGGCGGCTCGTGGACGTGCTCGCCCAGCCCGGCATCCGGCACGTGCTGTGGTTCACCACCTGGCAGGCGCTCGCCTCCACCGCGCTCACGCTGCTGATCGCGCTGCCCGGGGCGTACGTCTTCGCCCGCCTGGACTTCCCCGGCCGCCAGGTGCTGCGGGCCATCGTCACCGTGCCCTTCGTGCTGCCCACGGTCGTCGTCGGCACCGCCTTCCTCGCCCTCGTCGGACGCGGCGGGCTCCTCGACGAGTTGTGGGGCGTGCGGCTGGACACCACCGTGTGGGCGATCCTGCTCGCGCACGTCTTCTTCAACTACGCCGTCGTCGTACGCACCGTCGGCGGCCTGTGGGCGCAGCTCGACCCGCGGCAGGAGGAGGCCGCGCGGATGCTCGGCGCGTCGCCCCTGACGGCCTGGCGGAGGGTCACGCTGCCGGCTCTCGCCCCCGCGGTCGCCGCCGCCGCGCTCATGGTCTTCCTCTTCACCTTCACCTCCTTCGGCGTGGTGCAGATCCTCGGCGGCCCCACCTTCTCCACCCTGGAAGTGGAGATCTACCGGCAGACGTCCGAGATCTTCGACCTGTCCACGGCCGCGGTCCTGACGATCGTCCAGTTCGCGGCGGTCGGCATGGTCCTGATGGTGCACGCCTGGACCGTCCGCAGGCGGGAGACCGGCCTCGGGCTGGTGGACGCGTCCGTGACCGCCCGGCGGCCGCGCGGGGCGGGGCAGTGGGCGCTGCTGGCGGGAGTTCTCGCCACCGTCGTCGTGCTCCTGGTGCTGCCGCTCGCCGTGCTGGTGCAGCGGTCGCTGGACACACCCGGCTTCGGCTACTACCGGGCGCTGACGGACGCCGACGGCGGGACCTTCCCGGTGCCCCCGGTCGACGCCGTCGGTACGTCCCTGTCGTACGCCGCCACCGCCACCGCCATCGCCGTGGTGATCGGCGGTCTCGCCGCGGCCGCTCTCACCCGCCGGGACGCGGGCCGGATCGTGCGCGGGTTCGACGCGCTGCTGATGCTGCCGCTCGGCGTGTCCGCGGTGACCGTGGGCTTCGGCTTCCTGATCGCCCTGGACACACCACCGTTGGACCTCAGGTCCTCCTGGATCCTCGTACCACTCGCGCAGGCCCTGGTGGGCGTGCCGTTCGTGGTGCGGACCATGCTGCCCGTGCTGCGGGCGGTGGACGCCCGGCTGCGGGAGGCGGCCGCGGTGCTCGGGGCGTCGCCGTGGCGGGTGTGGCGGGAGGTGGACCTGCCGATGGTGCGGCGGGCGCTGCTGATCGCCGCGGGGTTCGCCTTCGCCGTGTCGCTCGGCGAGTTCGGGGCGACCGTGTTCATCGCCCGGCCGGACAACCCGACCCTGCCGGTCGCCGTTGCGCGGCTGCTCGGGCGGCCCGGCGACCTCAACTACGGGCAGGCGATGGCCCTGTCGACGATTCTGATGATCGTGTGCGCCACCGTTCTTCTGGTGCTGGAGCAGTCGTGGGTCGCGGACCGGACGGGGGAGTTCTGATGTTGCTGAGCCTGGATGCCGCGACCGTCCGATTCGGTGGGCGGGCCGTGCTCGACGCCGTGGACCTGGCGGTCGCCGAGCACGAGATCGTGTGCGTGCTCGGTCCCAGCGGCAGCGGCAAGTCGACGCTGCTGCGCGCGGTGGCCGGGCTGCAGCCGCTGGATTCCGGGCGGGTGCTGCTCGACGGACGCAACCAGGCAGGGGTGCCGGTGCACCGGCGCGAGGTGGGGCTGATGTTCCAGGACCACCAGCTCTTCCCGCAGCGGGACGTCGGCGGCAACGTGGCCTTCGGTCTGCGCACGCGCGGCACCCCCAAGAACGAACAGGCGGCCCGCGTACGGGAGTTGCTGGAGCTGGTCGGACTGCCCGGCGCGCAGTCCCGGGCCGTGGCCGCCCTATCCGGCGGGGAGCAGCAGCGGGTGGCGCTGGCCCGCGCGCTCGCCCCCCGGCCGCGGCTGCTGATGCTCGACGAGCCGCTCGGCCAGCTGGACCGCTCGCTGCGGGAGCGGCTCGTCGTCGAACTGCGCGAGCTGTTCGGGCGGTTGGGCACCACGGTGCTCGCCGTCACCCACGACCAGGGCGAGGCCTTCGCGCTCGCCGACCGGGTCGTGGTGATGCGGGACGGGCGGATCGCCCAGTCGGGTACGCCCCTTGAGGTGTGGCAGCGGCCGGCGGACGCCTTCGTGGCCCGCTTCCTCGGCTTCGAGAACGTCGTCGAGGCGACGGTGGACGGCGAGGCCGCGATCACCCCGTGGGGCAAGGTCCCCGTCCCCGAGGGCGCACCGCAGGGTCCGCACACCCTCCTCGTACGCCCCGCCGGTGTCCGTCTCCTTCCCGCCGGAGAGGGTCTGCGCTGCACCGTCGCCGCCCGCACTTTCAAGGGCACTCATGTGGCCGTCCACCTCGAGCCCCGGGACGCGCCGCGGCTGGAGGCCGCTTGCGCGCTGCGCGCGGCACCGGAGGTCGGGGACGAGGTCGGGGTGGAGTTCGACGCGGCCGAAATTGCTGTGCTGGGGAGATCATCGGGCCCGTAGGGTCGCGCCATGACACTCGCACATGAGCGCTACTGTGATGAACTCGCACACCAGGTCGGCCGGCTGAGGGCCGTGATCACTTCGGGTGCCGATCTGTCCGCCACCGTGCCGACCTGCCCGGACTGGTCACTGGAGGACCTGGTACGGCACATGGGCGGGGCCCTGCGCTGGGTGGAGGCGCTGGTCCGGACACGGGCCCAGGAGGACATCCCGGAGGAGCGGATCCCACTGGCCAGGGGCCCGGAGAAGCAGGGCGACGCAGCCGCGCTGGACGCCTGGCTGGCCGAGACCGGCCGGATGGTCGTCGAGGCCCTGCGGGAGGCCGGGCCGGACACCAAGGTGTGGTCGTGGGCCGGGGTGCTCAACAGCGGCTTCTGGGCGCGGCGCATGACGCACGAGATCACCGTCCACCGGGCCGACGCGACGCTCGCCGCCGGGCTGCCCTACGAGGTCGCCCCGGATGTGGCGGCCGACGCGGTCGACGAGTGGCTGCAGATCGTGGAGTGGGTGCAGCAGGCGGGGCGGAGCAAGGACGCCACGGAACTGCGCGGCCCGGGCCGCAGCATCCACCTGCACGCCACCGACACCGGCCCCGAGCTGAATGCCGAGTGGGTCGTCGAACTCACCGAGAAGGGCGTCACCTGGCGGCGCGGCCACGAGAAGGCGACGGTCGCCCTGCGCGGGCCGCTCACCTCCGTCCTGCTCGCGTTCTACCACCGACTGCCGCTGGACAGCCCGGAGTTGGAGGTGCTCGGCGAACGTGAGCTGCTGGAGTTCTGGCTGCAGCGGGCCACGTTCGGGTGAACGACTGCGGCCCGTCTCCCGGTGCGGGAGACGGGCCGCGGGCGGTGTGCGAGGCGTCAGCGACCGCCGTTCGCCCCACGACGGCGCAGGCCGAAGAAGACCGCGCCGCCGCCGACGGCGACCAGGGCGGCTGCGATGCCGGCGATCAGACCGGTGTTGGAGCTCGCACCGGTCTCGGCGAGGTTGGAGTCACCGGCCGCGGGCGAGGGAGCGTTGCTCGCGGTGCCCGCGGGGGCGCTGCTGCTCTCGGAGGCCGACGGCGTCGGGGTGGCGGGCTGCGATGCGGACGGCTTCGGAGCCGTCGGCTTGCTCGGAGTGGCCGGCGCGGTCGGAGTCTGGCTCTCCGCCTTCTTGCAGGCCGTGGACGGGGTGGTCAGGTTCTGCTTGATGTCCTCGTCGACCAGGTTCGCGGCCTTGACGTGGACGCGGTACGTGGCGTTCGGCTGCCAGTCCTCGGCGAAGGTGATCGTGGTGCCTTCGCGCGAGCCCTTGACCTCCTTCTGGCCGACCTTCTTCGCGTCGGCGCCGTTGTTCTCCAGGAACACGGAGACGACGGCCGGCGTGCCGGAGGCATCCACGTCCTTGACGGTGATGACGCCCTTGGCACCGTCGCACTTGGCTTCGGCGGAGAACTCGCTGATGTCGCAGGCGAACGCGTTGCCGGCGACACCGATCGCGAGCGCGGCCGAGGCGGAGGCGACACCGAGGATGCGCACGGAACGTGCGGTACGGCGGGATATGGACAAGATGGCCACTTTGCCCTTCACGGGATGCGCAATTGCGGGGGGTTGAGGGGGGAGTTGAGGCGACTGTGAGGTGACGCCCCAGCACCCCCAGGAGGATCACAGGTCTATAAGCGCTCCGTCGGGAGTGTCAATGCATATGCGCCTCAGGGGCGTTGGCTTTGCCGTCTTATTAACTACAGAGACGTTTCAACGCCTCCGCGGCCGCCACATCGATCCGGAACACCCGGGCACCGCCGTGGAGTTCCTGCGGCCGGGCGGGTGCCGGACGCACCCGCCCATGCCGGGCAGGGAGTTGCCCGGACGGGATCAGCCCTGCACCGCCGCCGGGTCCATCCACATGACCTCCCAGGTGTGGCCGTCGAGGTCGTCGAAGGCGCGGCCGTACATGAAGCCGTGGTCCTGGGTCTCGCCGGTCGCGGTGCCGCCGGCCGCGATCGCCTTCCCGACCAGCTCGTCGACCTTCTCGCGGCTCTCGGCGCTCAGACACACCAGCACCTCGCTGGACTTCGTCGAGTCGACGATCTCCTTCTTCGTGAAGGTGGCGTAGTGCTGCTTGCTGAGCAGCATCGCGATGATCGTGTCGCTGATCACGACGCAGGCGCACTCGTCGGTCGAGAACTGCGGGTTGATGGTGTAGCCGAGCTCCGTGAAGAACTTCTTCGACGCCTCGACGTCGCTGGTGGCCAGGTTCACGAAGATCATCTGCTGGTACATGTGAGGTCTCTCCCGTCGGGGTTCGTGCCGTTCGCAGGGGTAGACCGGGGGGCCGGGCCGAACTCATCGGTGACCCGGCGGCTTTTCCGCGCCTCTTCCCATACGTCTGATCGGCGGGCCGGCCGCTCAGCGAGCCGGCCGCTCAGCGGGCCAGCGGCAGCGCGGCGAGCTCGGCGATCACCAGGGTCAGCGGGGTGAACACGGCGAGCAGCGCGACGACGCGGAGGGCGGCGGCCGCGCGCAGCACCGTGGCGGTCGCGCCGAGCCGGAGCAGGGCGGCGGTGGTGCCGGTGCGGGACTGCCTCGCCTCGACGGCGGCCGTCAGCAGGGTGGCCACGGTGCAGCCGCCGACGAGGGCCGTACCGAAGGCGGTCAGCGGGCCAAAGGGGGGTGCGGAGCCGTCGTAGAGCGCGATCATGGCGTACGTACCCGAGGCCACCGCGCACACGATGCCCAGCGGGCGGCCGATGCGTCCGGCCTCCTCCATCAGGACGCGGCCGGCCAGAAGGCGCAGAGCGCCTGGGCGGACCGACTGGAGCAGGCGGCCGCAGAGGTGGGTGAGACCGGGCCCGGCCAGGGCGAGGCCGAGGGCGGTCAGCAACCAGCCGACGAGGACCGGGGCGGAGTCGGCCGCCAGGCCGCCGGGGAGGGCCGGGCCGGAGGCGGTGGGCGTGGGGCGCGTGGAGCGGCTCGCGTACGCCTCCACGGCCAGGCCCGCAGCCAGCACGGTGATGCCCCAGGGGAGGCCGACGGGGGGCCTGCGGGGGGCCGGGGGACGATGGGGGTCGGGGTCGGCGTCGGCGCGCTCCGGGTCGAGGGCAGCGCCGGAAGGGTCGCTCGGCGCGTCCGGAACGCGCCCCGGGGCCGTCCTCAGGCCGGTCGAGCGACCCGGCGCCTGTGCGGTGCCCTCCGCCGTCCCCGAACCTGAACGCCTTTCCGCGGCCGCCCCCGAACCCGCGGCCGCCCAGTCGCCGCCGCGGCCCGGCTCCGTGCCCGCTGTTGCCGCCCCGGCGGCGCGACTGCCCGCCGGATGCGTGGTGAGCCGGGCCGCGCCCTTGCCCGCGCGTCGCGCAGCCGGGTGTGAGCCGCCCTCCGGTGCGGAGCCGGTGGCACCGCCGCCCGGGCGTGCCCCGAAGCGCCCGTACGCCCCGAACGTCTGCCGGGGGCCCGTCCGCCGGTTCGCCCCGAACGTCTCCCGGGATCCCGTCCGCCGGTACGCCCCGAGGCGTCCGGACCCGCGGGGTCTGTCACCAGCCGTCGCCGGCTTTGCGTCCCGGGGACGCAGCACCAGCACCACCGACACGGACGCGGTCACCGGTACGACCGTCAGCAGGGTCAGCGCGGCCGGAATCGGCAGGGGCTCCTTCACGGCCAGGAACTCCGCGGTCGCGCCGTCGAACGGCGTGCCCGTCGGATCGCCGCGCAGAAAGAGGAAGAGGAACAGGGCGAGCAGCGAGCCGAGGGTGCAGGACACGGCCGTCGTGGCGGCCGAGACGGCCATCAGACGGCCGGGGCCGAGGCCGAGCGCCGACAGACCGGGGCGGGGCCGGGTGCCCGGGTCGGTGCGGGACACCGCGACCGCCAGATACACCGTGGCCGCCAGTGGCACCGCGCACCAGGCCAGGCGAAGGACCGCCGCGGCGGACGCGTCCGGGTGGCCCAGGGCGTAGCCGAGCGTGCACAGCATCAGGAATCCCGTGCCAGCCGACGCCGCCGCCACCGTCAGCCGGCGGAGCTGGACGGCGGGGTGGGCGGCACGGGTCAGACGGAGAGCGAGCACGCGGTCCGGCCTTCCGTGCCGCCGCTGTCGCCGACCGGCGGCAGGTGCAGCGTCTTCACGCACCGCCCGTCGAGCAGCGCCACCGTGCGGTCGGCGAGGGCCGCGGTCTCCGCGTCGTGCGTGGCGAGCACGACCGTGATGCCGTGCGAGCGGGCCGCCGTGGTCAGCGTCCGCAGCACATGGGCGCGGTCGGCCCGGTGCAGCGGGGCGGTCGGCTCGTCGGCGAAGAGCACCGTCGGACCAGGGGCGAGCGCGCGGGCGATGCAGACCCGCTGCCGCTCCGCCTGGCGCAGCCGGTGCGGGCGTTTGCGGGCGTGGTCACCCACGTCGAGGCGCTCCAGCCACTCCAGGGCGGCCGTCTTGGCCCGGCGCCGGCTGATGCCGCGCAGCATCAGGGGCAGGGCCGTGTTCTCCCAGACGTTCAGCTCCGGGACGAGCACGGGGGCCGGGTCGATCCAGCCGAAGCGGTCCCGGCGCAGCCGCTCCCGCGCCAGGGGGCCGAGCGTGTGCACGGGACCGCTGTTGAACCAGACCTCGCCGCTCCGCACGCGGACCAGTCCGGACAGGCACCGCAGCAGGGTCGTCTTGCCGCTGCCGCTCGGGCCGCTGACGGCGAGGATCTCGCCCTGGCGGACGCCGAGCGACACGCCGCTGAGCGCGGGCGAGCCGTCGCTGTGGGTGTAGTGCAGGGCGCGAGCCCAGAGCACGTCGTTGTCCGGCGGGGCCACCATGGCGTACACCTCGGTTCTGATCAGAAAGGCCGTGCGCTGTCCGCGAATTCCCCCATACGGGGGAACGAAGGCCGGGCCGATCGGTCACTGGCACGCTAGGCAGCCGACGCCGGGAGGCCGGACAGCACGCGGCCCCGGGCCGCCGTTTCTCACTCGAACGGCAGACACCGGGGCCGATAATGATCATCTGATCGGACGTACGCCGCCCTGGAGGGTCAGAGCTTGGTCCACGCCTCCGTCAGCGTCGCGCGCAGGATCTGCTCGATCTCGTCGAAGGTCTCCTGGTTGGAGATCAGCGGCGGGGCGAGCTGGACGACCGGGTCGCCGCGGTCGTCGGCACGGCAGTACAGCCCGTTGTCGAAGAGTGCCTTGGACAGGAAGCCGTACAGGACGCGCTCGGTCTCCTCCTCGTTGAAGGACTCCTTGGTGTTCTTGTCCTTCACGAGCTCGATGCCGTAGAAGAAGCCGTTGCCGCGGACGTCGCCGACGATCGGCAGGTCGTGCAGCTTCTGCAGCGTGGAGAGGAAGGCGGACTCGTTGTCGAGGACGTGCTGGTTCAGGCCCTCACGCTCGAACAGGTCGAGGTTGGCCAGGCCCACCGCGGCCGACACCGGGTGGCCGCCGAAGGTGTAGCCGTGCAGGAAGGTGTTCTCGCCCTTGTAGAACGGCTCGGCGATCCTGTCGGAGATGACGCACGCGCCGATCGGGGAGTAGCCCGAGGTCATGCCCTTGGCGCAGGTGATCATGTCCGGGACGTAGCCGAACTTGTCGCAGGCGAACATCGTGCCCAGCCGGCCGAAGGCGCAGATGACCTCGTCCGACACCAGCAGTACGTCGTACTTGTCGCAGATCTCGCGGACCCGCTGGAAGTAGCCGGGCGGCGGCGGGAAGCAGCCGCCGGCGTTCTGCACCGGCTCCAGGAAGACCGCGGCGACCGTGTCCGGGCCCTCGAAGAGGATCTGCTGCTCGATCTGGTCGGCGGCCCAGCGGCCGAAGGCCTCCGGGTCGTCGCCGAAGATCGGGGCGCGGTAGATGTTGGTGTTCGGGACCTTGTGCGCACCCGGCACCAGCGGCTCGAACGGGGCCTTCAGGCTCGGCAGGCCGGTGATGGACAGGGCGCCCTGCGGGGTGCCGTGGTAGGCGACCGCGCGGGAGATGACCTTGTACTTGGTGGGCTTGCCGACCAGCTTGAAGTACTGCTTGGCGAGCTTCCAGGCGGTCTCGACGGCCTCGCCGCCGCCCGTGGTGAAGAAGACCTTGTTCAGATCGCCCGGCGCGTAGTCGGCCAGGCGCTCCGCCAGCTCCACCGCCTTCGGGTGGGCGTAGGACCACACCGGGAAGAACGCGAGCTCCTGCGCCTGCTTGAGGGCGGTCTCGGCCAGTTCGGTACGGCCGTGACCGGCCTGGACCACGAACAGACCCGCCAGACCGTCGAGGTAGCGCTTGCCCTTGTCGTCGTAGATGTAGGTCCCCTCGCCGCGCACGATCGTCGGCACGGGGGAGTTCTCGTACGAGGACATGCGGGTGAAGTGCATCCACAGGTGGTCGTACGCGGTTCGGCTGAGGTCCTTGCTCACGGTTATCGGGTTCCCCACATGTAGGTCTGCTTCTTGAGCTTGAGGTAGACGAAGCTCTCGGTGGAGCGCACGCCGGGCAGCGCCCGGATGCGTTTGTTGATGACGTCCAGCAGGTGGTCGTCGTCCTCGCAGACGATCTCGGCGAGGATGTCGAACGAGCCCGCGGTCATCACCACGTACTCGACTTCCGCCATGTCGGTCAGCACATCCGCCACGGCCTCCACGTCACCCTCGACGTTGACACCGACCATCGCCTGCCGGCGGAAGCCCACGGTGAGCGGGTCCGTCACGGCGACGATCTGCATCACGCCCTGGTCGAGCAGCTTCTGGACGCGCTGGCGCACGGCCGCCTCGGACAGGCCGACGGCCTTGCCGATCGCGGCGTACGGCCGGCGGCCGTCCTCCTGGAGCTGCTCGATGATCGCGAGGGAGACGGCGTCCAGATGGTTGCCGTTCCTGGACTCGCGGGGGTCCCTCTGGTCTGCGCTTCGACTGGCCACGGCCTCACTGTGCACGACGTCTCAACAGTTTCGCAAGGCTTGATCGATGAAATTCGTTGTTTATGGGACCGAGACTTGCGGATTTCGCAGCACGGCCGGGATCGGGGGTGTTGAAAACGTCGGCTTGCCGATTAGGGTGGGGGTGTCTCAGCCACTGGACATCGAGCGACAGCCGGCGGCGAGACCTCTGAAACCTCTGAGACCACCGAGCCCCAGAGATCCAGAGACCTTCGAGACAAGCCAGAACCTGACAGGAGGGCCGGCAGTGAGCACCGAGCTGCGTCGTCTGCGCAACTACATCGACGGTGAGTTCCGGGACGCCGCCGACGGACGGACCACCGAGGTGGTCAACCCCGCGACGGGCGAGGCGTACGCGACCGCCCCGCTGTCCGGGCAGGCGGACGTCGACGCCGCGATGGCCGCCGCCGCCGCGGCCTTCCCGGGCTGGCGCGACACGACCCCGGCCGAGCGTCAGAAGGCCCTGCTGAAGATCGCGGACGCGTTCGAGGAGCGCGCCGAGGAACTGATCGCGGCCGAGGTGGAGAACACGGGCAAGCCGATCGGGCTGACCCGCTCCGAGGAGATCCCGCCGATGGTCGACCAGATCCGCTTCTTCGCGGGCGCGGCGCGGATGCTCGAGGGCCGCTCGGCTGGCGAGTACATGGAGGGGATGACCTCGATCATCCGCCGGGAGCCGGTCGGTGTCTGCGCGCAGGTCGCGCCGTGGAACTACCCGATGATGATGGCCGTGTGGAAGTTCGCCCCGGCGATCGCCGCCGGCAACACGGTCGTCCTGAAGCCGTCCGACACCACCCCCGCCTCCACGGTCCTGATCGCCGACATCATCGGCGCGATCCTGCCCAAGGGCGTCTTCAACGTCATCTGCGGCGACCGCGAGACCGGACGCATGATGGTCGAGCACGACACCCCGGCGATGGCCTCCATCACCGGCTCCGTACGTGCCGGCATGTCGGTCGCCGAGTCCGCCTCCAAGGACCTCAAGCGGGTCCACCTGGAGCTCGGCGGCAAGGCCCCGGTCGTCGTCTTCGAGGACACCGACATCGAGAAGGCCGTCGAGGACATCTCGGTGGCGGGCTTCTTCAACGCGGGCCAGGACTGTACGGCCGCGACCCGCGTCCTCGTGCACCAGTCGATCCACGACGAGTTCGTCGCCGCGCTCGCCAAGGCCGCCGAGGACACCAAGACCGGTCAGCCGGACGACGAGGACGTCCTGTTCGGCCCGCTGAACAACCCGAACCAGCTCAAGCAGGTCTCCGGCTTCATCGAGCGGCTGCCCGCCCACGCCAAGGTCGAGGCCGGCGGCCACCGGGTCGGCGACAAGGGCTACTTCTTCGCCCCGACCGTCGTCTCGGGCCTGAAGCAGAGCGACGAGATCATCCAGAAGGAGGTCTTCGGCCCCGTCATCACCGTCCAGTCCTTCACCGACGAGGACCAGGCGGTGGAGTGGGCCAACGGCGTCGAGTACGCCCTCGCCTCCTCGGTGTGGACCAAGGACCACGGCCGTGCCATGCGGATGTCGAAGAAGCTCGACTTCGGCTGCGTGTGGATCAACACCCACATCCCGCTGGTCGCCGAGATGCCGCACGGCGGCTTCAAGAAGTCCGGCTACGGCAAGGACCTGTCGGGGTACGGCTTCGAGGACTACACCCGCATCAAGCACGTCATGACGTCGCTCGACGCGTGAGCGCTCCGCTGAAAGAGCCGCTCGTCGCTGCGGGCCACGCGTAGCCGCCCGCTCGTCGTGGCCGGCCGCGCAGTTCCCCGTGCCCCTGGGGAGTTGACGTGGTCGGCGTGAAATGTGCGGCTCCGGACGGGACATCTGCCCGTCCGGGGCCGCCCCTTTTGCCGGCGGCCGTGCCGCCGCCGGACGCATGGCTGTGATCGACAACCTGTCGGTTCCGTCCGGGCACGCTCGACGCAGCGTCAGTGGTCCGGCCGCCGACCGGGACGGCATGCTGCCCGGGTGCACCGGACATCGAAGACGCTCCCGCCCTCCCGTCGCTCCCTGCTGCGCGCGCTCGGCGGCAGCGCCGTGCTCGGCGCGCTCGCCGGATGCGGTGTGCCCGCCGCCTACGTCCGGCCCGGTGACCGCGCCGTCCCGGACACCTCGGCCACCGACAGGCGGCTTACCTGGGCCAACTGGCCGCTGTACATCGACACCGACGACAACGACCCGAACCGGCGGCCCACTGTGGCGGCCTTCCGGAAGCGCACCGGCATCTCCGTCGACTACGTCGAGGAGATCAACGACAACGACGAGTTCTTCGGCAAGATCAGCCCGGCCCTGATGAACCATCAGCAGCCCGGGCGCGACCTCATCGTCATCAGCGACTGGATGTGCGCGCGGTTCGTCCGCCTGGGCTGGGTGCAGGAGATGGACCGCGCCCGGCAGGCCCATGTGGCCAGGTACCTCGACCCGCTGCTGCGCTCGCCCGCCTTCGACCCGGGGCGCAGGTTCACCGTGCCGTGGCAGTCGGGCATCACCGGCATCGCGTACGACCGCCGCAGGCTCGGCCGCGAGATCCACCGGGTCCAGGACCTGTGGGCGAGCGACCTGAAGGGCCGGGTCACCCTGCTGTCCGGACTGGACGAGGCCTTCGCGCTGCTGATGCAGGGCAACGGCGTCGGCATCACCAAGTGGACGGCCGACGACTTCCACACGGTGTGCGACCAGGTGGAGCGGGAGGTCCGCAGGGGCCAGATCCGCCGCTTCACCGGCAACGACTACACCAAGGACCTGGTCAGCGGCGACGTCCTGGCCTGCCAGGCGTACTCCGGCGACGTCATCCAGCTCCAGGCCGACAACCCGGACATCCGCTTCGTCGTCCCCGAGGAGGGCGCCGAGCTCTGGGCGGACTCCCTGATGATCCCCAACCGCGCCCGCCACAAGGCGAACGCGGAGCGGCTCGTCGACTACTACTACGAGCCCGAGGTGGCAGCGGAACTCGCCGCCTGGGTGAACTACGTCTGCCCGGTCCCGGCCGCACAGGCCGTCCTGGCCGGGTCCAAGGACAAGGACACGGCGGCACTGGCCGGCAACCCGCTGATCTTCCCCGACGCCGCCATGCGCAGGCGGCTCGCCGTCGCCCGGGACATCACGTCCACGGAGCGACTGGAGTTCGCGCGGCGCTGGAACAAGATCGTGGGGCTGTAGGGGTGGCGCTCCGCCGCCGGAGCGCCACCCCGAGCACCGCCGCGGTCCGCCGCGGCTCACCGGCGCGACCCCGACGGGTCAGGACAGCCGGCAGGAGTGGAAGCGGTGGGAGCGGATGTGGCCGAACGACGCCGGGAGGCGGGGGATGCCCTGGTTCGGCCGGACGGTCAGCTTCCGGCCCGTGTAGTCGGCCTTGCTGTACACGGTGACGCACCGGCCCCAGCGCTTGCCGCCCGAGCGCCATGTGGCGGCGCTGTTCCACACCGAGAGGCCGTCGTTGAAGCCGACGTAGGCGGTTGTCTCCGGGTACCGCGGCATGTCCTGCGCGACGAGGCTCGCCACGCCCGTGTAGCCGGGAGCGGTCCAGCCGCACACCCAGCCGGACGTGCAGCTCTCGGACCGGGTGGAAGCGCCGGTGACGTCGGCCTGTGCCGTGGGGGCGAGGGCGATGCTCGCGGCGATGAGGGCTGCGGCCGCCACTGCGCGTCTCCTGAGGCTCATGTGGCTCCTTGTCCGCGCCGGCCGGGCGGAGGGCCGCGGTACCGGGGTTCGGGGGGTTGCCGGGAGAGTCAGGGGGGCGTGGAACGTCCCTGCGGCGGGGGAGCGGCGGCCGGACCGCTCGTCCGGGGGCGATGCCTCTGCGAGCCGCGTCCCGCTTCGACGCTAGGACTGGTTCCGGGGGGCCGCAACTTGACCGGATCCGCAGCTCCGGACGACGTCACCAAGGGGCTGAGACCGTCACGTCGACGGCGGCCGAACTCGTCGGCGAAGTATTAGGGCTGGCACAGGGTCAGTGCCGAGTGACCGCCCGGACCGCCAAGTTCCGTGCACCGGTGGGCGGCCCGCCGTGGTCATCGGTTCCGGTTCGCGGGCAGTTCGAGACGGAGCTCGAAACCGCCGTGGGCGGTGGGGCCGGACGTGACCCTGCCGCCGAGGAGTTCGGCGCGCTGACGGAGGCCGGCCAGGCCGTGGTGGGCGCTGGGCAGGGCGAGCGCGGGCCGGGTGGGGGCGGTGTTGGTGACGGTGGTGTGAATGACGCCGTCCTCGCGGTGGATGCGTACGGTCGCCACGGCCCCCGGGGCGTGCTTGCGGACGTTGGTCAGGGCCTCCTGGACGGTGCGGTAGACGGCCCGCTGGACGGTGGGCGGAAGCTCTTCGCCGAGGTCCACCTCCAGTTTCGCCTCGATGCCGCTGGCGGCGACCAGCCGCTCCACGTCGGCGAGGGAGGGCTGGGGAGTGAGTTCCGTGGAGCGGCCGCCGGAGGCACGCAGCACGCTGACCATGTGCCGCAGTTCGTCGAGCGTCTCCACACTGAGCCGGCGGATCGTGGCCGCGGCCCTTCTGGTCCCGGCGTCCTGGCTGCCCACCTGCAGGGCCCCGGCCTGCACGGCGATGAGACTGACCTGGTGGGACACCACGTCGTGCATCTCCCGTGCCAGCTGCGCGCGTTCCTTCGCCAGAACACTCTGGGCGGTCAGCAGCCGCTCGTGTTCCCGGGCCTCGGAGATGTCGGCGAGCCGCAGGGAGAGTTCGCGCCGGGCCTGTACCAACTGGCCCAGGAAGACGGGCGCGGCCGCCGTGGCCAGCGTGTAGCTGAGATGGAACAGGGTGTTCGTCTGGGCGAGTTCGGTGGCCTTCAGCGACGACCACGGCCAGGGCATGAAGTCGGTGACCGCGTAGGCAAGGGCGCAGCCCGCCAGCAGCAGCCGCCGGCGGTTGAGCGAGGCGAGCGTGTAGAGAGCGGCCATGGGGGCGACCACCGCGTCGGTGACCGTGGCGGTGGGAAGCGTGAGGACGAAGGTCGTCAGGGGCAGTCGGCGTCGCAGCGCCAGGGCGAGGGCGCCGAGCAGCGCCCAGGACATGGCCGGTCGCTCCGCGACGTCGACGTGGGCCCAGGCGTCCCACAGCGCGAACGCGACGAGGGCGATGTCGAGCAGCGGAGCCGGCGGCCGTCGCGGGATCACCGGACGTCCTCGTCCTGCCGGGACGAGGCGGCTTTGCTCGCCGCACGCGTGGGGCTGCTCGCGCCCCCGGCCCGCTCGCGCACCGTCCGGACGGCCTGGCCGCCGGGAACCGCGGCCACGCCCTCCAGAACGTCCGCCGTGCTGAGAATGTGTCTGCTGAGAATGTGTGTGAAGCCCGTCCGGATCAGGGCTTCGCCGTCGACCACCAGTACCCGGATCACGTGCGCTCCGCTCGTCGCATGCCCACCGTTGGATGCGTACCACCGCGCGAGCCGGGCACCGGTGGGCCGGATGCGATTCCCGCCGGTTGGCGGCGCACGACTTTACTGCCTCTTTATGAACTGGCCTGTCGCTGCCTCGTCTCTCCGCTCGATCCGCAAGCCGATCCGTGGATCTTCAGCCGATACGGAAGTCAGCCCGGCCCGGTACCGGGCGGACCGATGAAAAGTCCTGCGTCGTCGCCGCCCTCATCGCGCTGCCCCTCCGCCTGGGCACAACAGAGGCACCCGCGCCCCCGGAGGTTCCGCTCGCCCCGCCCCCGGGACGGGTGCTACGGCACCCCCCACCTCCGCGTCGCCCACCCCGCCGGCGTCACCAGCCCCGTCGGCGCCGGTGTCCCCGTCGGCGTCGCCGACCCCGTTCGCGTCGCCCACCCCGTCGGGGCCTGGGAAAACCGTCGGCTCCGGCCGCACCGCACGGCCACGGACCGGCAACTCCGGCGCCCCGAACGCCTCGTCCCTCCCGCCCCGCGTATCGTCCGCGACACCGACCACGGCACGGCCCGAAGGGCCGTCGACCCGGGCGGGCGCCGTCATCGGCCCCGAGAGCGGCACCCGTCCGTAGCGACGGCAGCGGCCTACTCGTACCGGCCCGTCCCCGTCTGCTCGCGGAGGGCGCACAGCAGGTCGACGCGGTTGGTGGTGATCGAGTCGACGCCGAGGCCGACCAGACGGCGCAGGGAGCGGCGGGTGTCCGGGGTCCAGACGGACAGCAGGTAACCGTCACGGTGCACGCGGGCCGCGAGGGCGCGGTCCACCAGTGGGAAGCGGTAGTTCAGCCAGCGCGGCCGCACCGCGTCCAGCAGTCCGGCCCGCGGCGGCGCGAGCGTCGTCCAGGTCAGGGCGATCTCGGCGGACGGTTCGGCGGCACGGACCGCGAGCATGGTGGCGGCGCCCGCGCAGTAGTAGACACGGTCCTGCGCCCCGCACTCGCGGACCACGTCGACGATCCGCCGCACCGCCCGCGGGCCGGGAGCGCCCGGCAGGTCGATCATCACCCGGCTGCCGTCCGTCGCCGTGAGCGCGTCCGCCAACGTCGGCACCCGGCCCGCCGTCAGGGCGCGCACCTCCTGCGCCGACAGCGAGCGCAGCGGCCGGTCCTGCCCCCACAGTCGCTTCAGCGTCTCGTCGTGCAGCAGGACGGGCACGCCGTCCCGGGTGAGGCGTACGTCGATCTCGACCGCGCCCGCGCCCTGGTCGAGCGCGGAACGCAGCGAGTCGATCGTGTTCTCGCGGAAGCGGTAGGGGTCGCCGCGGTGGGCCACGGCCGTCACGGTCTGCATGGGCCCATTGTGAGGGCCCCGCGTCGGGCGGCGGCTCCGGCGGGGGCGGTGGCCGGATGCCGGGCGGGTGTCAGGGGGCGAGCCACGCCTCGGTGCAGGTGTCGATCTCGTCCGCGATGCGCGCCTTGCCGGCGTCGTCGAGGAAGGAAGCGTGCACCGCGTTCCGGGCGAGTTCGGCAAGGCCGCGCTCGTCGAGGCCGAGGAGCCGTGCGGCCACCGCGTACTCGTTGTTGAGGTCGGTGCCGAACATGGGCGGGTCGTCGGAGTTGACGGTCACGAGGACTCCGGCGCGCGCGAACTCCTTGATCGGGTGCTCGTCGAGGGTGCGGACCGCGCGGGTGGCGATGTTGGAGGTGGGGCACACCTCCAGCGGGATGCGGTGCTCGGCGAGGTGCGCGAGCAGCTTCGGGTCCTGGGCGGAGCTGGTGCCGTGGCCGATGCGTTCGGCACCGAGCTCGTTCAGGGCGTCCCACACCGTCTCCGGCCCGGTGGTCTCCCCGGCGTGCGGCACGGAGCGCAGTCCGGCGGCGATCGCACGGTCGAAGTAGGGCTTGAACTGGGGCCGGGGTACGCCGATTTCGGGTCCGCCCAGGCCGAAGGAGACCAGCCCCTCCGGGCGCAGCCGGTCGTCGGTGGCGAGCCGGGTGGTCTCCTCCGCGGCCTCGAGTCCCGCCTCGCCGGGGATGTCGAAGCACCAGCGCAGGAGCGTCCCGAAGTCGGCCTCGGCCGCCTTGCGGGCGTCCTCGATCGCGTCCATGAAGGCGCGTTCGTCGATGCCGCGGCGGGTGGAGGAGTACGGCGTGATGGTCAGCTCGGCGTAGCGCACCTGCTGACGGGCCATGTCCCGGGCCACCTCGTACGTCAGCAGGCGCACGTCCTCCGGGGTGCGGATGAGGTCCACCACGGACAGGTACACCTCGATGAAGTGGGCGAAGTCCGTGAAGGTGAAGTAGTCGACCAGGGCCTCGGGGTCGGTGGGCACCTTCGAGTCGGGGTGGCGGGCGGCCAGTTCGGAGACGATGCGGGGAGAGGCGGAGCCGACGTGGTGGACGTGCAGTTCGGCCTTGGGCAGTCCGGCGATGAAGGCGTGCAGATCGCGAGGTGCGTGCTGGTCGGTCAAGGGATCCCTCCCCGGGGACGGCGCCGCAGGGCCCCTGCGGGCGCGGCGCGGGTGATCGGCTGATCGATTCGGCACGGACATCGTAGGCTCACCTGTCTCGCCGAGGACCAGCTGCGGTCCCGCCCCCCGCCCGTCGGAGCTGCGGTGACGAGGCCTTAGCATGGCGGGACGATCGACGAGGGGGATGCGACGACATGACGGACGGAACGCGGCCCGGCGGGGGAGCCGGAGCGGGCGACAACCCCTGGGCCCCGCCGGACAGCAGACCTTCGCTGGACAAGCGCCCGCCCGCACCGCAGCAGCCCCCGGCCCAGGACCAGCCGCCCGCGGCCGCGCCGCAGCCCTGGGCCCAGCAGCCGGCCGCGCCCCAGCCGTTCCCGGGTGCGGGCCCGCCGCCCGCGCAGCCGCCGTCCGTGCACGACCAGGTCACGATGGCCTCGATGCCGTCGGCCGGCCTCGTTCCGCCCGCGTTCGGCTCGCCCGGCCAGGACGCCGCCGTACCGCCGCCGCCCGTCGCCCCCACGGGTCCCGCCGCCTCCGGCGGCTACGGCTACCCCGGTTACCCGGGCTACGGCTGGCCCGGCATGCCGATGACGCCGCAGAACGGCCTCGGTATCGCAGCGATGGTGCTGGGCATCCTCTCGTGCTGCCTGTTCTGCCTGTACGGCGTGGTCTCGGTGGTGCTCGGCGTGCTCGCCGTGGTCTTCGGCGTCAAGGGCCGGCGGAAGGCCGAGCGGGGTGAGGCCGACAACCACGGCCAGGCGCAGGCCGGCTTCGTCATGGGCATCATCGGCATCATCCTCGGCATCGCGGTGATCGTGCTGCTCGCCATCGGCATCACCGCAGCCATCCACGACGAGAAGACGAACTCCGACCCCTACTCCGGAGCCCACCGTCCGTCCGCGACCGTCGCGACGGACCGCTGACCCCGCACCCCCCGTCCCTGGGCCGCCGGGCCGGCGCCGAACCGCGCCCACCCCGGCCGGTGCCCCCGGATCGCAACAGCCTCCGTACGATGCCGTGACTGTCAACGGAGGGGAGATCACCATGTCCGACACCAATCCCGCACCGGGCGGGTTCGGGCCGCCGTCCCAGAGCCCGCAGCAGCCGGCGCCCGGTTACGGGTATCCGCAGTCGGGTCCCGGTTACGGGTATCCGCAGTCGGGTCCCGGCTACGGTTACCCGCAGCCCGGTGCCGCCCACCCGGTCGCGCCCCCGGTGGCCTACCCGCAGGGCCCCGGTTATGGCATGCCCATGCAGCCGAGCAACGGAATGGGCACCACGGGGCTCGTGCTGGGCATCATCGGCCTGGTGTGCAGCCTGACCTTCATCCTCTGGTTCTTCGGGGTCCTCCTGGGCATCCTCGGGATCATCTTCGGCGCCATCGGGCGGGGGAAGGCCAACCGCGGCGAGGCCACGAACAAGGGCGCGGCGACCGCCGGGCTCGTCTGCGGCATCGTGGCCACCGTGGTGCTGCCGCTGCTGGGCCTCCTGGTCTTCGCCAGCATCATGGGCAGCTCGAGCACCTTCTGACGGGGGCCGGGCCGCGAGGGGGGTCGGTCCCACGGACCGGCCCCCTCCTACTCCGTCCCATCCCGCAGTCGCTGCCGCGCCTCCATCAGGGCGAACCCCAGCAGGTTCGGCCCCCGCCAGCGCTCCGGGTCCGCCGCGGCCTCGTCGTCCGCGGCCAGCCCGATGCCCCAGACCCGGTCCACGGGGCTCGCCTCCACCAGGACCCGCTCGCCCGTGCCCAGCAGGAACTCCCGCAGCACGGGGTGCGCACCGAACTTGTGGACGCTGCCCTCGACCACGATCGGGAAGCGCTCCCGCTGCCATATCGCGTCGTCGAAGCCGCGCACCAGCCGCCCCGCCTTCTTCGCCCCGGCCGGATGCTCCGCGGCCAGCACCCGCCGCTCCGCCTCCGCGTCCTGGAACAGCCGCGCCTTGGCGGCCATCATCCAGTGCTCGGCGGTCGCATACGTCACCCCGTCCACCGTGAACGGCGAGGGCCACCACTGGCTGAGACAACTCGCGCCCACCCGGCCGTCCGGCCTGGGCCGGTGTCCCCAGAAGTGCAGATACCTGATCCTCGCCCCCGCGTGGACCTCCCCGATCAGGGCTTCCCAGGAATCGATCTTCCCCATGCACGCGAGTGTGGCACGCACCACTGACACTCCGTCCCGCCTTTTCCGCACCCACTCGACACCTGGTCGACAGATTCCGTCGCGTAACCAAAAGGCAACAACGGAATCACTTGTTGGAGTCCCAGTGCTCTGTCAGGATCGGCACTCAATTCGAGCTGGAGCTACGCCACCCGCCTCCGGGGACGGGGCGGCGGCGGAGGAGAGCGACATGCACAACCCGGGCACCGCCACCCCGGACCGATTTCCGGCCCAGGACCGTTTCGCGGACGGCGCGCAGTACATCGCCGGCCGGCTGACCAAGGGCACCTCGGGCCGCAGCCACGCGGTCGTCGACCCGGCCACCGGCGAGGACGCCTACACCTACGAGCTGGCCGCCCCCGAGGACGTCGACGCGGCGGTCGCCGCCGCACGCGAGGCGTTCCCGGAGTGGGCGGGCGCCACGCCAGGCGAGCGCTCGGACGCGCTGCACCGGTTCGCCGCCGTGCTCGCCGAGCGCGCCGAGGACTTCGCCCGTGCCGAGTCGCTGCAGTGCGGCAAGCCGCTGAAGCTGACCCGGGAGTTCGACGTCCCGGGCACCATCGACAACACCGCCTTCTTCGCGGGCGCCGCCCGGCATCTGGCGGGTCAGTCCGCGGGCGAGTACTCCGGTGACCACACCTCGTACGTCCGCCGCGAGCCCATCGGCGTCGTCGGCTCCATCGCCCCCTGGAACTACCCCCTCCAGATGGCCGCCTGGAAGATCCTCCCGGCGATCGCCGCGGGCAACACCATCGTCCTGAAGCCGGCCGAGGTGACCCCGCTGACCTCGCTCATGTTCGCCGAGGCCGCCACCCACGCCGGGATCCCGGACGGTGTGATCAACATCGTCACCGGAACCGGCAGGGAGGCCGGCGAACACCTCGTCGGCCACCCCGACGTGGCGATGACCTCCTTCACGGGATCCACCGCCGTCGGCAGGCGCGTCGCCGAGATCGCCACGGCCACCGTCAAGCGCCTCCACCTGGAGCTGGGCGGAAAGGCGCCGTTCGTGGTCTTCGACGACGCCGATCTGGAGGCCGCCGTGCACGGCGCGGTCGCGGGCGCGCTCATCAACTCCGGGCAGGACTGCACGGCCGCCACGCGCGCGTACGTGCAACGGCCCCTGTACGAGGCGTTCGTCGAGCGGACCGCCGCCCTCATGGAGACCGTCCGGCTCGGCGACCCCTTCGCCCCCGGCACCGATCTCGGCCCGCTGGTCTCGCACGTACAGCGCGACCGGGTGGCCGGGTTCGTCGACCGGGCGCGTGCCTACGCGCGCGTGGTGACCGGCGGCGAGGCGCCCCGGGGCGAACTCGGCGACGGCGCCTACTACCGCCCCACGCTCATCGCGGACGCGGCGCAGGACAGCGAGATCGTCCAGTCGGAGATCTTCGGCCCGGTGCTGGTCGTGCTGCCCTTCGACAGTGACGACGAGGGCATCCGGCTGGCCAACGACACCCCGTACGGGCTGGCCGCCTCGGCGTGGAGCCGCGACGTCTACCGGACCAACCGCGCGACCCGGGAGATCAAGGCGGGATGCGTGTGGATCAACGACCACATCCCGATCATCAGCGAGATGCCGCACGGCGGATACAAGCAGTCCGGCTTCGGCAAGGACATGTCCTCGTACTCGTTCGAGGAGTACACGCAGATCAAGCACGTCATGTTCGACAACACCGCGGTCGCCCGGAAGGACTGGCACCGCACCATCTTCGGGGACCGGCCCTAGTCGGCTTCATCGACATCCGGCCGCCGTCAGGTGGCACGACCGGCCGCCGATCACGGCCCATCCCTCTCGAAAGGGCACCACGAGCATGGAGCAGTACGAGCCCGACCGCCTCACACCACCCCAGGTGGCCGCCATACGACGCAGCTTCCGCAACGGCCGGGCCGCCCTCAGCCGCCGTTCGCTGCTCCGCGCCTCCGCGGGCGGTGCGCTCGCGGTCGGCGGACTCGGGGCGCTGAGCGGCTGCGGGATCCCCGCGGCAGGCCAGACCCAGGGCGGCACCGCGGTCCAGGACCACTCGGCCAAGGAGAAGGTCGTCAACTTCTCCAACTGGCCCGAGTACATCGACGTCGACGACAGCGGCAAACACCACCCGACGCTGGAGGCCTTCACCAGGCAGTCGGGCATCCAGGTCAAGTACACCGAGGACATCAACGACAACAACGAGTTCTTCGGCAAGATCAAGCCGCAGCTCGCCGCCGGCCAGGACACCGGCCGGGACCTCATCGTCCTCACCGACTGGCTGGCCGCCCGGCTGATCCGCCTGGGCTGGGCCCAGAAGCTGGACCCGTCGAACCTGCCGCACGCCTACACCAACCTGTCGGCACAGTTCCGCAACCCCGACTGGGACCCGGGCCGCGCTCACTCCTATCCCTGGCAGGGCATCGCGACGGTCATCGCGTTCAACAAGAAGGCGCTCGACGGCATCGAGGTCAAGTCGGTCTCCGACCTCCTGGACAACCCCAAGCTCAAGGGCCGCGTCGGCTTCCTGTCGGAGATGCGCGACAGCATCGGCATGACGCTGCTCGACATGGGCAAGGACCCGGCGAAGTTCACCGACGACGACTTCGACGCGGTCATAGCCCGCCTGCAGAAGGCCGTCGACAAGGGCCAGATCCGCCGATTCACCGGCAACGACTACACCTCCGACCTCACCAAGGGCGACCTGGCGGCCTGTGTGGCCTGGGGCGGCGACATCGTCCAGCTCAAGGCGGACAGCCCGGACGTCGACTACATCATCCCGGACAGCGGATACATGACGTCGACCGACAACATGCTGATCCCCAACAAGGCGCGCCACAAGACCAACGCCGAACGGCTCATCGACTTCTTCTACCAGCCCGACCAGGCCGCCGCCCTCGCCGACTACATCAACTACGTCTCTCCGGTCGAGGGCATCAAGCCCTACCTTGCGAAGATCGACAAGTCGGCGGCGGACAACCCGCTGATCATTCCCGACAAGGCCATGGCCGCGAAGTCCCATCCCTTCCGCTCCCTGACGCAGAGGGAAGAGACGGCCTACGAAGAGAAGTTCGCGAAGCTCACAGGGGCGTGACGACGATGATGACCACAGACAACAGCGGCGACGTCCGCCTCTCCGGGATCAGCAAGACCTACGGCTCCTTCACCGCCGTGCACCCGCTGGACCTGACCGTGCCGCAGGGTTCCTTCTTCGCCCTGCTCGGCGCGTCCGGCTGCGGCAAGACCACCACCCTGCGCATGATCGCCGGTCTGGAGGAACCTTCCTCCGGCACCGTGCGCCTCGGCGACCAGGACGTCACCGCCCTGCCGCCGTACAAGCGCCCGGTGAACACGGTATTCCAGTCCTACGCCCTCTTCCCGCACCTCGACATCTTCGAGAACGTCGCCTTCGGCCTGCGCCGGCGCGGCATCAAGAGCGTGAAGAAGCAGGTCGAGGAGATGCTGGAACTGGTGCAGCTCGGCGAGCAGGCGCGCAAGAAGCCGCACCAGCTCTCCGGCGGCCAGCAGCAGCGTGTCGCGGTCGCCCGCGCGCTGATCAACCACCCCAAGGTGCTCCTGCTCGACGAGCCGCTCGGCGCCCTGGACCTGAAGCTGCGCCGCCAGATGCAGCTGGAGCTCAAACGGATCCAGACCGAGGTCGGCATCACCTTCATCCACGTCACGCACGACCAGGAGGAGGCCATGACCATGGCCGACACGGTCGCCGTGATGAACGCCGGCCGCGTCGAGCAACTCGGCTCGCCCACGGACCTGTACGAGAACCCGCAGACCACGTTCGTCGCCAACTTCCTCGGCACCTCGAACCTGATCGAGGCCGAGGTGGACACCAAGAGCGGCGGGGAGATCATCCTCAAGGCGGGCGGCGGCAAGCTGGTGCTGCCCGAGGCGCGATGTTCCGCACCGACGAAGACCGGCGGCAAGGTGCTGGTAGGCGTCCGGCCCGAGAAGATCTCCCTCACCCACGCCGACGAGGCCGGCGAGATCCCCGAGGGCCGCAACCGGATCACCGGGAGGATCGCCGACTCCAGCTTCATCGGCGTCTCCACGCAGTACGTCATCGACAGCCCCGTCTGCCCCGAGTTCGAGGTCTACGCCCAGAACATCGACCGCGACGCCCGCCTGGTGCCCGGCGCCGAGGTCGTCCTGCACTGGAACCCGGCCCACACCTTCGGCCTGGACGCCGCTCAGGACATCGACGCGGGCGTGGAGAGTGTTGAGGAGGACGCCGCCTGATGGCCGCCGTCACCGAGGCGCGCCCACCCCTGGCGCCCACCGCCCCCGAGAAGAAGCCCCCGCGCAGACGGGGCCGCCTCACGCCGTACTGGCTGCTGCTGCCCGGCATGCTCTGGCTGATCGTCTTCTTCGCGCTGCCGATGATCTACCAGGCCTCCACGTCCGTGCAGACCGGCTCCCTGGAACAGGGCTACAAGGTCACCTGGCACTTCGCGACCTACTGGGACGCGCTGTCCCAGTACTGGCCGCAGTTCGTGCGCTCGGTCCTGTACGCGGCCTCCGCGACGATCCTGTGCCTGCTGCTCGGCTACCCGCTCGCGTATCTGATCGCCTTCCGCGCGGGCCGCTGGCGCAACCTGATCATGATCCTGGTGATCGCGCCGTTCTTCACCAGCTTCCTGATCCGCACGCTGGCCTGGAAGACCATCCTCGCGGACGGCGGCCCGGTCGTCGGCGCCCTCAACACCCTGCACGTCCTGGACGTCACCAACTGGCTCGGCTGGACCGCCGGAGACCGTGTCCTGGCCACACCGCTGGCGGTGGTGTGCGGACTGACCTACAACTTCCTGCCGTTCATGATCCTGCCGCTCTACACCTCACTGGAGCGCATCGACTCCCGGCTGCACGAGGCGGCGGGCGACCTGTACGCCAAGCCCTTCACCACCTTCCGCAAGGTCACCTTCCCGCTGTCGATGCCGGGCGTGGTCTCCGGCACCCTGCTGACCTTCATTCCGGCGGCCGGCGACTACGTCAACGCGGACCTGCTCGGCTCGACCGACACCCGCATGGTCGGCAATGTCATCCAGACACAGTTCCTGAGAATTCTCGACTATCCGACGGCCGCGGCCCTTTCCTTCATCCTCATGGCCGCGATCCTCCTGATGGTCACCGTATACATCCGTAAGTCCGGCACGGAGGATCTGGTTTAAATGGCCTTCGTCAACTGGCTCAAGCGCCATCTCGTCGTCATCGCCGGGCTGCTGACCCTCGGATACCTGCTGCTGCCGAACGTCATCGTCACGGTCTTCTCCTTCAACAAGCCCAAGGGCCGCTTCAATTACGAGTGGCAGCAGTTCTCCACGGACGCCTGGAAGGACCCGTGCGGCGTCGCCGACATGTGCGGCTCGCTCGCGATCAGCCTGCAGATCGCCGTCTGGGCGACGGTCGGTGCGACGGTCCTCGGCACGATGATCGCCTTCGCGCTGGTCCGCTACCGCTTCCACGCCCGCGGCGCCGTCAACTCGCTGATCTTCCTGCCGATGGCGATGCCCGAGGTCGTCATGGCGGCCTCGCTGCTCACCCTGTTCCTCAACCTCGGTGCGCAGCTGGGCTTCTGGACGATCCTCATCGCCCACATCATGTTCTGCCTCAGCTTCGTGGTGACCGCCGTCAAGGCGCGTGTGATGTCGATGGACCCGAGGCTGGAACAGGCCGCGCAGGACCTGTACGCGGGACCCGTCCAGACCTTCCTCCGGGTCACCCTGCCGATCGCGGCACCCGGCATCGCCGCGGGCGCGCTGCTCGCCTTCGCGCTCTCCTTCGACGATTTCATCATCACCAATTTCAACGCGGGCTCGACCGTCACCTTCCCCATGTTCGTCTGGGGCTCGGCGCAGCGGGGCACGCCCGTTCAGATCAACGTCATCGGTACGACCATGTTCATCGTCGCCGTACTGTTCGTCCTGGCCTCCATGGTCATCGGGAACCGCCGCACCAGGCAAAAGGCATAACGCCCAACCGGAAGACTCTGTAGGGAGTTGAAATCATGGCCCCAAGCGCCATGAGCCGTGGCAACAACTGGACCACATCTCTTTCCGAAGCCCAGCCGGTCCCGTACTGGCTGGAAGACCCCGGCAGGCCCCGCCCCGAACCCGCGCTCACCGGCGCCGAGACCTGCGATCTGCTGGTCGTCGGCGGTGGCTACAGCGGACTGTGGACCGCGCTGATCGCCAAGGAGCGCGACCCCGGGACGGACGTGGTCCTGGTCGAGGGCCGTGAGGTGGGCTGGGCCGCCTCCGGCCGCAACGGCGGCTTCTGCGCCGCCTCCCTCACGCACGGACTGGCCAACGGCCTCACCCGCTGGCCGGACGAGATCCACAGGCTCCAGGAGCTGGGCGAGGCCAACCTCGACGCGATCGAGGAGACGGTGGCCCGCTACTCCATCGACTGCGACTTCGAGCGCACCGGCGAGATCGACGTCGCGACCGAGCCCTACCAGGCGTGGGAGCTCAAGGACTGGTACGCGGAACTGGAGCAGCGGGGGCTTGCCGAGGGCACCGAGTTCCTCGACCGGGACGCGGTGCGGGAACAGGTCGGCTCACCGACCTTCGAGGCCGGCCTGTGGGACCGCCGGGGCGTCGCCATGGTCCACCCGGCCAAGCTCGCCTGGGGACTGAAGCGGGCCTGCCTGGACCTCGGGGTGCGCGTGTACGAGCACACTCCCGCCCTGACCCTGAAGCCGTACGGCGCCGGCATGGCCGTACGCACCCCCTACGGCCAGGTCCGCGCCCACCGGGTCGCGCTCGGCACCAACATCTTCCCCAACCTGGTCAAGAGGGTCCGCTCATACACGGTCCCGGTCTACGACTACGCCCTGATGACCGAGCCGCTCAGCGCCGACCAACTGGCCTCGATCGGCTGGAAGAACCGCCAGGGACTGGGGGACAGCGCCAACCAGTTCCACTACTTCCGGCTGTCGGCGGACAACCGGATCCTGTGGGGCGGCTACGACGCGATCTATCCCTACGGCGGCCGGGTGCGCGCCGAGTACGACGACCGCCCGGAGACGTACGCCAAACTCGCCGGCCACTTCTTCACCTGCTTCCCGCAGCTGGAGGGCGTCCGCTTCACCCACGCCTGGGGCGGGGCGATCGACACCTGCTCGCGCTTCTCGGCCTTCTTCGGCACCGCCCACCAGGGGAAGGTGGCGTACGCGGCCGGGTACACCGGGCTGGGGGTGGGGGCCACCCGCTTCGGCGCCGACGTGATGCTCGACCTGCTGGCCGGCGAGCGCACCGAGCGCACCGAGCTGGAGATGGTCCGCAAGAAGCCGCTGCCCTTCCCTCCCGAGCCGTTCGCCTGGACCGGCATCGCGCTCACCAGGTGGTCGCTGGCACGGGCCGACGCGCACGGCGGCCGGCGCAACCTGTGGCTGCGGACCATGGACCGGCTGGGCCTCGGCTTCGACAGCTGAGCCCAAACGGGGCCGGTGACCGGGTTCACTCGAACGAGGGGCCGGAATCCGCGTAATGGCCGCCGGAGGACCTCCCTCTCTCCCATGACGCTACCGCGTCCACGACACAGGGGGAGGTCTTGTGATGGCTGGCGCGAAGACGGCGGTCGAATGGCTGGCATCCGTCGCACCGGATCCGGAGGCCTGCCGCCGGGCGTGGGAACGCAACCCCCAGAGGGTCGCCCTGCTGCCCGCCGGCAAGGCCTGGGACGTACTGATCCTGCCGGGCGGGCTCGGCTACTCCACACTCGACGTACTGACCCGCGTTCTCGACCAGCTGGGCCCGGTACTGGTGGACTTCGGCGAAGCGCGTATGGGCTTCTTCGTGCCACCGGGCACCGCGGCCCGCTGGCTCGGCACCGGCATCCGTACCGCCGGGGGCGGCACCTGGATCGTCGTGCCGTACCCGGGCCGGACCACCGGCGGGGTGCGCTGGCTGATTCCGCCGGACGGATCGGGGATCCTCACCGACCCGGTCCTGCTGGAACTGGCGATGCACGAGGCGGCGGCCGGGCCGGCCGCGGAGGAGGACGGCAGGGCCTAGTGCCCCGGCAGGCAGCGTTCGCCCCGTCGCGGCGCCCGGCACTCCCCCAAGCTCTTCGAGCAGGGGGGACCCCCACTCGCCGCACCGGCCGAAAGCCCAAGTACGTCCAGTACGAGGACTTCCGGCCGGCACGCCGAGAGCACGCTCCCGAGCTCTCGGCTTCGCTCGAGCAGGGGGGACCCCCATGACGCCACTCCTTGACGGGCGAACGTTGCCCGCCGGGGCACTAGGAGGTCCTGACGGCGGAATCGGACCCTCCGACGGAATCGGCGCCTCCGACTTCGTCTGTCCTCCGAGGGCATCGGCCCCCAGACGTCATCGGGCCCTCCGGCGCCGACTGCTGCTTCGGCCGGGTGGGGCGACCGGTGCGGCCGAGCAGGAGCCAGAGCGCGGAGAGCAGCACCGCACCCAGGCACCAACTGGCCACGACGTCCAGCGGCCAGTGGTAGCCGCGCCGGACGAGGCCGAAGGAGACCCCGAGTACGAGGACGGCGCAGGCGGTGACGGCGGCACGGCGGGCGGCCGCCGAGCGCAGCCACGGAAGGAGGAGCAGGGTCGCGCAGCCGTAGGCCACGGCGGCGGTGGCCGTGTGCCCGGACGGGTAGTAGCCGGCACCTGGCGGCACGACGGCCGTACCGTGCCGGGCGGTCGCGTCCTTGAGCGGCACGATCACCGCCGGGAGCAGTGCCATCAGGAGGGCCGCGGCAAGCGGCGGCAGCCACCAGCGGCCCACGCCCGCGCGGCGGCCCCACCGGGCGACGTACGCCAGGGTGACGGCGAGGACGGGCACGGCCACCTGCACGTTGCCGAAATCGGAGAGGAGCTCGGAGGCGCGGTCGGGGTGAACGAGGGCCCGGCTCAGGTGCTCGTCCAGCCGCAGCAGCGGTCCGTGGGCGACGACCTGCCAGGTGATCAGCGCGAAGAGGACGGCGGGAAGGCCGAGGAGCGTGGCGGCGAAGGACGGCCGTCCCGCGACCGCGGACCTTCCGCCCTGCCCGCCGGGTGCCTGCGCGGGCTTGTTGTCCTGATCGGTCGCCACGCTGCACATCCTGGCAGGCGCACCGTTCGCGGGCGCGGCGGCATCCGATCGCGGTGGCCTGTGCCCGCGGTGGCCTACGCCTGTGGAAGGGGAAATAGGTCGGCCGCTCCGGAACAAGGGGGGGTGGTTCCGGGGCGGCCGTCCGGACCGGAACGTCGCGCGCCCCGGGGGGTCTGGGGCGGGCGACCGTCCGATCGGTGAGGAGAACCGGGGCCGGAGCCCCGGGTTGTGTGCGCGAGGCACGACCAGGTCGAAGCTGGGGAGGCCCCGCCCTGATGCCGCCCACAGTCCCCTGTGAGCGGGGTGTATCTCTCATCTGGGTAGAACCTACGGCAGCCGGTGGCCGTACGACAGCAGGAATCGCGTCCCGCCATGCACCTCGCACACCTTCTTCACACGCTCTGCCGCCGACTGCGACAGACGTGCGAACAGGGCGCTCAGATGCTGGTGAACGCCTGCTCGATGATGTCGAGACCCTCGTTGAGGAGGTCCTCGCCGATCACCAGCGGGGGCAGGAAGCGGAGCACGTTGCCGTAGGTGCCACAGCTGAGGACCAGCAGGCCCTCCTGGTGGCAGGCCTTGGCGAGCGCGGCGGTCGCCTCCGGGTTCGGCTCCTTGGTGGCGCGGTCCTTGACCAGCTCGATGGCGATCATGGCACCGCGACCGCGGACGTCGCCGATGATGTCGAACTTCTCGGCCATGGCGGTGAGGCGGCTCTTCATGATCGCCTCGATGTTCTTCGCCTTGGTGTTGAGGTCGAGGTCCTTCATCGTCTCGATCGCGCCCAGCGCACCGGCGCAGGCGACCGGGTTGCCGCCGTAGGTGCCGCCCAGGCCGCCGGCGTGCGCGGCGTCCATGATCTCGGCGCGGCCGGTCACGGCGGCCAGCGGAAGGCCGCCGGCGATGCCCTTGGCCGTCGTGATCAGGTCCGGCACGATGTCCTCGTCCTCGCACGCGAACCACTGGCCGGTGCGGCAGAAGCCGGACTGGATCTCGTCGGCGACGAAGACGATGCCGTTGTCCGCGGCGAACTGGCGGATCGCGGGCAGGAAGCCCCTGGCCGGCTCGATGAAGCCGCCCTCGCCGAGCACCGGCTCGATGATGATCGCGGCCACGTTGTCCGGACCGACCTGCTTGGTGATCTGGTCGATCGCCATCTTGGCGGCCTCCGGACCCGCGTTCTCGGGACCGGTCGGCCAGCGGTAGGCGTAGGCCACCGGGACGCGGTAGACCTCGGGCGCGAACGGGCCGAAACCATGCTTGTACGGCATGTTCTTGGCCGTCAGCGCCATGGTGAGGTTCGTACGGCCGTGGTAGCCGTGGTCGAAGACCACGACGGCCTGGCGCTTGGTGTACACACGGGCGATCTTGACCGCGTTCTCGACCGCCTCGGCGCCGCTGTTGAAGAGGGCGGACTTCTTGGCGTGGTCACCCGGCGTGAGCTCGGCCAGCGCCTCGGCGACGGCCACGTAGCCCTCGTACGGCGTGACCATGAAACAGGTGTGGGTGAAGTCGGCGAGCTGCGCGGAGGCGCGGCGTACGACGGCCTCGGCGGAGGCGCCGACCGAGGTCACCGCGATGCCGGAGCCGAAGTCGATCAGGCGGTTGCCGTCGACGTCCTCGATGATGCCGCCGCCCGCCCGCGTGGTGAAGACCGGCAGCACGGAGCCCACGCCCTGCGCGACCACAGCGGTACGGCGGGCCTGCAGCTCCTGCGACTTGGGGCCGGGAATGGCGGTGACGACGCGGCGCTCCTGCGGAAGTGCGGTCATGGGGGCTCCCTGATGATCTTGCGTACCGGACGGTCCGGCAGACCCGGCACCGGCGGACCCGGCACCGGCGGACCGGGGAGTTCCGGGAGGTGTTCCGGGCGGGGCGTTTTTCGGACGCTTTCCTTCTTTCTTCGCAGGTTAGGGCGGCAGAAGGGGGGTGGGCATGCTCCATGTGGGCGTTGTCGGCCATCGTGGTTGTCCGCGATGGATATAGAAGGGGTGCGGGCCCGGAGTACGAGAAGTACCGACGTGATGCCGCGCGGCTTGCCGCACAATCGGTGAACTCCCCTTGCCCGGGCGTTAGATTGACTCGCTGATGGTGTACGGAACGGCTGGTCAGGGGGCAACGGCGATGGACGACGGGACGCAGGACGCGCGGGGTACCCATGCGAACCCTGTGCCGCGCCCGGCGGTGCCGCGGGACGCTCCCGCGATGCCACCGCGCCCGGCCGGGCCGCCGGGCACGCCCGCGGCCTCCGGAGCACCGGCCGCGCCGCAGGCACCCGGGTACGAGCAGGCCGCGCGGCAGCGCTCGGCCGTCGCCGAGTGGCTCGACCAGCCACGCCCCGCCGCCGGACCCGGCATCTGGCGCCTGGGCTACCGCCCGCCGAAGGGCGCGCAGGCGCCGGACCGGCTTCCCCCGATCACGATCGTCGGTCTGCTGATCCCGCTGGCCGTGGCGCTGCTGGTGTGGTCGCTGTGGCGCCAGGGCAGCGTCCCCTACGAGTGGGCGGTGCTGAAGCTGTTCACCCCGGACGACTGGTGGTGGGGCGGCACGGTCACCCCCAAGGGCATGCAGGGCAGCGAGGCGATCGTCGTCTACAACGGCGTGTTCTTCGCCGTCCTGGTCTACGCCGTCGGCCGGCTCGGCAGCTGGCCCGACGTCCTGCGCCACTTCGTCGGCCGGCGCCCGCAGCCCGCACGGGCCCTGCTCGCGGCCGTCGGCGCCCTGATCACCCTGAGCCTCGTCTTCCCGAACGCCTTCGGCGCCGGCTGGGACGCGCTGCCGGTCGTCGACCCGCTGTTCTCCCTCGTGGTCCTGATCTCCGGCGGCTACGACCTGTTCGCCTCCCAGCTGTTCACCGACGGGCTGTACGCGCTCATCACCGGGCTGGTCCTGTGGCCGTTCGCGCGGATCGGCGGCTGGTGGGCGTACGCGAGGGAACTCGCCGCGCGCCGTGCCGCGGCGGGGGACCCCACCGCGGCACCGGCAGCGGACCTGCCGCGGTCGCAGTGGCCCGAACTGCGGCACGCGGGGCAGCGCGAGGCGGCCGACCTGCTGACCGCCGAGGTGGCCGGCGGCCGGATGAACGACGTGGACTGCGCCCGGGTGGAACGCGTCTGGGCCCAGGCCGGCGGCGGCGCGCGGACGGCCGCCTTCGCGGACACCGTGCTGCGCCAGGGGGCCGCGGCCTGGACCCACCCCTCCGGGGCCCGCGACCTGCCCGGCCGCAGCGCGCGGCACGACCTGCTGGAGGGCCAGGTACGCATCGGACGGTGGGTGCCGGGGGAGCGGACCCCCCGCGCCTACCACGGCGTCGGCGCGGCCGTGGACCAGGACGTCCTCGGCACCTCCCTCCTGCTGGTCGGACCGCCCGGCTCCGGCAAGACCCGGCACGTCGTCGAACCGGTCACCGAGGCGCTGGCGCTGCAGGCGCTCACCGGGCGCTGCGCCCTCGTCGCCGTCTCCGCCGCCGGTACCTCGCTCGGACCGGACTCGGCCTACGACGTCGTGGTCCGGATCGGGGACCCCGCCTCCGTCCACGACCTCGACCCCTACGCCGAGACCGAGGACCCGGACGAGGCCGCCGGCTTCCTCGCCGAGGCCCTCGTGGGCGACCTCGACACCGTCGGCAGCCGGAGCGCCGCCACCGCGCTCGCCCAGCTGCTCGGCCCCTACCGGGCGGTGCACGGGCACTTCCCGCCGCTGCCGGTGCTGCGCGAACTCCTGGAGGGCGAGCCCTCGGCGCTGTCGTCCCTGCGGACGGCCCTGGCGGGCGACGAGCACGCCCTGATGCGCCGCGAACTCGACGCCCGGCTGCGGCAGGCCGCAAACCCGGCCGACGCCGGACCGGCCCTCGCCGACCGGCTGGCCCTGCTCGACCGCCCGGTCTTCGCCGACTTCTTCGGCGTCTCGGGCGGCAGCCGGCCCTTCTCGCTGCGGGCCGTGGCCCACCATCCGCTACGGGTCCGCATCGACCTGCCCGAGCGTGGACACGAGGAGGCCTCCCGGCTGCTCACCCGGCTGATCCTGGCGCAGTTCGGCAGCGTCGTACGGGACGGCGGGCGCCCGCACTTCGCGTGCCTGGTCCTCGACGACGCCACCGGGACGGTCACCACGGAGTCGGTACGGCGGATCCAGCGCCTGCGCTCCCAGAACGCCGGCGTGGTCCTCGCGCTGCGCACCGTCGCCGATGTGCCCGAGGCGCTGCACGGCCCGCTGTTCGGGGCCGTCGGCTGCCGCATGGCGCTCTGCGGCGTCACCACCTGGGACGGCAGCCGGTTCGCGCACGCCTGGGGCACCGAGTGGGTGGAGACCAAGGAGGTGGCCAAGCACACCGTCTTCGCCGACCAGCCGATGACCCGCGCCATCCACGCCCTGCGCAAGCTGGTCACCGGCAAGGCCGTGACCACGGACGCGGTGACCGTGAAGCAGGTGGAACGGGAGCGCTGGTCCGCCTCCGAGCTGGCCCACCAGGTCCCGGCCGGGCACGCGGTGCTGTCGCTGACGAGCGTGCGGGGCGAGCACGCACCGCCGCTGCTGGTCGATCTACGGGACTGAGCCGTCGTCCCTCGGACAGCTGGACGACCGGTTCCATCGGACATCTGGACGAGCGCTGCCCACGCGACCGTACGGTGAGGCAGAATCGGCATAGGTCGTTCATACATGGCGGCCAAAAGATCACAATGATCACCCGATCTTCTCAGACCTGAAGGCCTCATGCCCCCCACGCTCGCCTCGCTCGTCCACCACTCCGCGCTGAAGCTGACCGTGCGCGCGGGCGAGGACCACCTGGACGTGCCCGTCCGCTGGGCCCACGCCAGCGAGCTCGCCGATCCCGTGCCGTACATGGAGGGCGGGGAGCTGCTGCTGATCACCGCGCTCAAGCTGGACGCCGAGGAGCCGGAAGCCATGCGCCGCTATGTGAGGCGGCTGGCCGGGGCCGGCGTCGTCGGGCTCGGCTTCGCGGTGGGCGTCAACTACGACGAGATCCCCAAGGCGCTGGTCGACGCGGCCCAGGAGGAGGGGCTGCCGCTGCTGGAGGTGCCCCGGCGCACGCCCTTCCTCGCCATCAGCAAGGCGGTGTCGGCCGCCATCGCGGCCGACCAGTACCGGGCGGTCACGGCCGGGTTCGCCGCCCAGCGGGAGCTGACCAAGCAGGCCCTGAACGCCGGACCGGAGGGGCTGCTCGCCGCGCTGGCGGCCCAGGTCGACGGCTGGGCGGCCCTCTACGACGCCTCGGGCGCCGTGGTGGCCACCGCGCCGGAGTGGGCGGGGCGGCGGGCCGCCCGGCTCACGGCGGACGTCGAGCGGCTGCGGGACCGGCCCGCGCCCGCGTCGGCGGTGGTCGGCGGCCCCGAGACCGAGGACCGCGTGGAACTGCACTCCATCGGCACCGGACGGCGCCCGCGCGCCGCACTCGCCGTCGGCACGGCCGCACCGCTGGGCACCGCGGAACGGTACGCCGTCCACTCCGCCATCGCCCTGCTCACCCTCACCACGGAACGGTCGCGGTCGCTGCACGTCGCCGAGCAGCGGGTCGGCGCGGCCGTACTGCGCATGCTGCTCGCCGGACAGCCGGACCACGCCCGGGCCGTCGCCGGGGACCTGTACGGCGGGCTGCTGGACGCGCCGTTCCGGTTGATCATCGCCGAGTCGGCCTCCGCGTCGGCCGCCCGGGCGCACGCCGACGCCCACGCGCGCGTACCGGCCGCCCAGCCGCCGGTCACGCCGTCGGCCGCCCTGCCGGGCCCCCCGGCCTCGGCCTCCCCGCCGCCGACGGCCCCGACGGCACCGACGGCCAAGTCCCGGTCGGCCAAGTCCGTGGCCGCCAAGCCCTCCACCGCCGGGCCGGCGGTGGCCGACCACGGCGGCGATCCGCTCGCCGGCCTCTGCGACGTCGTGGAAGCGGCGGCCGCGCGCGCCGGTGAGGCCGTGCTTGTCGTTCCCGAGGGCGAGCGGCTGGTGGTACTGGCCGCGGACGGGGGCGCGGCCGTGGCGGCCTGCGCCGCGTACGCGGCGGGACTGGAGGCCGCGCGGGCGGCGGCCGTGCAGGAGCGGCCGGGCGGCGGCGGCGAGGACGAACTGGTCGTGGGACTGTCGGCACCCGCCGGGCCGATCGCGGCCGCCGCCGCGTACAAGCAGGCCGAGCAGGCGCTGTCGGTGGCGCGGCGGCGGGGGCGGGTGTGCGTGGAGCACGACCAGCTGGCGTCCGGCTCGGTGCTGCCGCTGCTCGCCGACGACGCGGTCCGGGCGTTCGCCGACGGGCTGCTGCGGGCGCTGTACGAGCACGACGCCACCGGACGCGGGGACCTGGTTGCCTCGCTGCGCGCCTGGCTGTCGCGGCACGGCCAGTGGGACGCGGCCGCGGCCGACCTCGGAGTGCACCGGCACACGCTCCGGTACCGGATGCGCAGGGTCGAGGAGATCCTCGGACGTTCCCTGGACGACCCGGACGTACGGATGGAGCTGTGGCTGGCGCTGAAGGCGACGGCGGCGGAGTGAACCGGGCGCCTCTTGGGCCGGTCCCGCCCGCCGGGTAGGCCAATTCGGCGTGTCCCCCGCCCACACTGCTACGACTCGGACAAACGATCCCCGGCCGCCTCCGCCCTACCGTGGACCACGCAAGCGCAAGAACACACCCACCACACCCACAGCGGAAGGGCCGGGACTCGCACATGACTTCCACCCACGCCTTCTGGCTCGCCGGCCGCCAGGTCACCGGCGAGGACACCTTCGACGTCACCAACCCGTGGGACGGACGTCTGGTCGGCAAGGTCAGCGTGCCGACCGACGCCCAGGTCGAGGAGGCCGTGGCCGCCGCGTACGCCGTGCGGGACGAGTTCGCCGCGACCCCGGCCCACGTGCGCGCCGCCGCCCTCGACCACGTCAGCAAGCGCCTCGTCGAGCGGACCGAGGAGATCGCGCAGCTGATCTCCGCCGAGAACGGCAAGCCGATCAAGTGGGCCCGGGGCGAGGTCGGCCGTGCCGTCTCCGTGTTCCGGTTCGCCGCCGAGGAGGCCCGGCGGTTCAACGGCGGCGAGGCCCAGCGCCTCGACACCGACGGCGGCGGCCAGGGGCGCCTCGCCCTCACCCGCCGTTTCCCCAAGGGCGTCGTCCTCGGCATCGCGCCGTTCAACTTCCCGCTGAACCTGTGTGCCCACAAGGTCGCCCCCGCGATCGCCGCCGGCGCGCCCATCATCCTGAAGCCGGCCCCGGCCACCCCGCTGTCCGGCCTGATCATCGGCGACCTGCTCGCCGAGACCGACCTGCCCGCCGGCTCCTGGTCGATCCTTCCGGTCACCAACGACCGCATGCCCGCCCTGGTCCAGGACGAGCGCCTGCCGGTCATCTCCTTCACCGGCTCGGAGAAGGTCGGCTACGCGATCATGGACTCGGTGCCGCGCAAGCACTGCACCCTGGAGCTGGGCGGCAACGGCGCGGCCGTCGTCCTCGCCGACTACGCGAGCGACGAGGACCTGGACTGGGCCGCGAGCCGCATCGCGACCTTCTCCAACTACCAGGGCGGCCAGTCCTGCATCTCCGTGCAGCGCGTGATCGCCGACGCCTCCGTCTACGACCGTCTGCTGCCGCGCATCGTGGCCGCCGTCGAGGCCCAGGTCACCGGCGACCCCACCGACGACAAGACCGACGTCGGCCCGCTGGTCAGCGAGGACGCCGCCCAGCGCGTCGAGGCGTGGGTCGACGAGGCCGTCGCCGCGGGCGCGAAGCTCCTCACCGGCGGCAAGCGCGACGCCGCCTCCTACGCGCCGACCGTCCTCGCCGACGTACCGGCCGACGTCACGATCTCCTGCGAGGAGGTCTTCGGACCCGTCCTCACCGTGCAGCGGGTGGACGGCGAGGCCGAGGCGTTCGCGGCCGTCAACGACTCCAAGTACGGCCTGCAGGCGGGCGTGTTCACCCACGACCTGCAGACCGCCTTCCGCGCCCACCGCGCCCTGGAGGTCGGCGGCGTGGTCGTCGGCGACGTCCCGTCCTACCGCGCCGACCAGATGCCCTACGGCGGCGTCAAGCAGTCCGGCGTGGGCCGGGAGGGCGTCCGGTTCGCGATGGACGACTACACCTACGAGCGCGTCCTCGTCCTGACCGGACTCGCCCTGTAACCGCGACCGACCGCGAAGCATCTGCCGACCGACGGCCGGAGCCCACTGTGCGGGGGCTCCGGCCGTCGGCGTACACGCTCCTGGTCGGGGCGTGACCATGGGGACGACCCGGGGGTTGTCCCCATGGTCATCCGCCCACGCGCTCGATAGCGTCGGGGGCGTTCGACCCGCACGGCGCACCCGACCCGCGCTCGTGCCGGGTGCCGGTACAGACACGGGGGACATGGATGCATCAGCGGCTTCGCTGCCTCGGGATCTTCGTCGCGGCCGCCGGAGCGGCCGCCTGCGGGCTGGTCGCGTGCGGCCCGGTGCACAGGGAGACCTTCCAGGACGACAGCGCTCTGCCCAGCGGGATCACCGCGGTACGACTGGAGGCCGGCTCGGGTGACGTCAACGTGCACGGCACCCACGGCAACGGCTCTGCGCCCGGTGGCTCCCTGCACCGCAAGGTCCAGTACAGCGGCGACAAGCCCGGCGCGACCCACCGCGTCGAGAACGGAGTCCTCGTCCTGCGCGGCTGCGGCGAGGACTGCACGGTGAACTACGTCGTCGACGTGCCCGCCGGTGTCCCGGTCAGCGGCACGGCCTCGAGCGGCGAGGTCAGCCTGGCGGAGGTGGGCGCGGTCGAGGTGGCCACCAACTCCGGCGGCATCGAGATCGACGGGGCGTCCGGCCCGGTGGACGCACGCACCAGCAACGGCCCTATCAGCGGGAAGGGCATCGCGGGCCGCCGCATCCGGGCGCAGACCTCCAACGGCGCCATCGACCTCACCCCCGACACACCCCAGGACGTGCAGGCCACGACGTCCAACGGGGACATCACCCTCACCGTGCCCAAGGCCCGCTACAAGGTGACCGCCCACACGAGCAACGGCGACAAGCACGTCGACGTACCCGACGACCCGGCCGGCGCCCACGAACTCGCCCTGAAGACCAGCAACGGCGACATCACCGTCAAGAACCCCTGAGCCCGCCGCCCGACGAGCGACAGCGCCCGGTACTCCGGCACCGCGGGCGACCGGTGCCGGCGGGCCCTGCCGTCACCCGGACGGACCATCCGCCCCACCCGGAGTGCCGGGCCGTTCCGTCCGCCCCCTGGCCTTCGCCGCGCCCTGACGCGATGCTGGTGGCAACCGCACGGAAACAGGCGGCGACAGACGGGGGACCGCGAGCCTCGGCGCACGAGGGGTGGTGGGTCCGCCCGGGATCGGGTACATACGATCCAGTAGCACCGGTCAGTAACGTACCGCCCCAAGATCCCTATTCGCGGCGAGGTGAGCCTCATGTCCGCACCAACGACCAAGAAACCCACCGTCACCGAGCGTGAGGCCCGTCAGGTGGCGGAGGCCGCCCGGGAGCAGGACTGGCGCAAGCCCAGCTTCGCCAAGGAACTGTTCCTCGGCCGCTTCCGGCTCGATCTCATCCACCCCCATCCGCTGCCGGCCGACGAACACGTCCAGCGCGGCGAGGAATTCCTCGCCAAGCTGCGCGACTTCTGTGAGACCAAGATCGACTCGGCCCGCATCGAGCGCGACGCCCGGATCCCGGACGAGGTCATCACCGGGCTCAAGGAGCTCGGCGCCTTCGGCATGAAGATCGACACCAAGTACGGCGGTCTCGGCCTGACCCAGGTGTACTACAACAAGGCCCTGGCCCTGGCCGGCTCGGCGAGCCCCGCGATCGGCGCCCTGCTCTCCGCCCACCAGTCGATCGGCGTACCGCAGCCCCTGAAGATCTTCGGCACCCAGGAGCAGAAGGACACCTTCCTGCCGCGCTGCGCCCGCACCGACATCTCGGCCTTCCTCCTCACCGAGCCGGACGTGGGCTCCGACCCGGCACGCCTGGCGACCTCGGCCGTGCCCGACGGGGACGACTACGTCCTCGACGGCGTCAAGCTGTGGACGACCAACGGCGTCGTGGCCGATCTCCTCGTCGTCATGGCCCGCGTGCCCAAGTCCGACGGACACCGCGGCGGCATCACCGCCTTCGTCGTCGAGGCCGCCTCCGAAGGCGTCACGGTGGAAAACCGCAACGCCTTCATGGGCCTGCGCGGCATCGAGAACGGCGTCACCCGCTTCCACCAGGTCCGCGTCCCCGCCGCCAACCGCATCGGCGAGGAGGGACAGGGCCTGAAGATCGCCCTGACCACCCTGAACACCGGCCGGCTGTCCCTGCCCGCCATGTGCGCCGGCGCCGGGAAGTGGTGCCTGAAGATCGCCCGCGAGTGGTCCGCGGCCCGGGAGCAGTGGGGCAAGCCGGTCGCCCTGCACGAGGCGGTCGGCTCGAAGATCTCCTTCATCGCGGCCACCACCTTCGCCCTCGAGGCCGTCCTCGACCTCTCCTCCCAGATGGCCGACGAAAACCGCAACGACATCCGCATCGAGGCCGCCCTCGCCAAGCTCTACGGCTCCGAGATGGCCTGGCAGATGGCCGACGAACTCGTCCAGATCCGCGGTGGCCGCGGCTTCGAGACCGCCGAGTCCCTCGCCGCCCGCGGCGAACGCGCCGTCCCCGCCGAGCAGATGCTGCGCGACCTGCGCATCAACCGCATCTTCGAGGGCTCCACCGAGATCATGCACCTGCTGATCGCACGTGAGGCCGTCGACGCCCACCTGTCGGTCGCGGGCGACCTGATCGACCCCGACAAATCCCTGTCGGACAAGGCGAAGGCGGGCGCAAACGCCGGCGTCTTCTACGCCAAGTGGCTGCCCAGGCTGATCGCGGGTCCGGGCCAACTCCCGCGCTCCTACGCCGAGTTCCACCCGGCCGGGCACACCGACCTCTCCCCGCACCTGCGCTACGTCGAACGCCACGCCCGCAAGCTCGCCCGCTCCACCTTCTACGCCATGTCCCGCTGGCAGGGCCGGATGGAGACCAAGCAGGGCTTCCTCGGACGGGTCGTCGACATCGGCGCGGAACTGTTCGCCATGAGCGCGTCCTGCGTCCGGGCGGAACTGCTGCGCAGCCAGGGCGACCACGGGCGCGAGGCCTACCAGCTCGCCGACGCCTTCTGCCACCAATCACGCATCCGTGTCGCGGAGCTCTTCGACCGCCTGTGGACCAACACCGACGACCTCGACCGCAAGGTGGTCAAGGGCGTCCTCGGCGGCGCCTACGAGTGGCTGGAGCAGGGCGTCATCGACCCCTCCGGCGACGGCCCCTGGATCGCCGACGCGACGCCCGGCCCGCCGCGACGGGAGAACGTGCACCGGCCGATCAGGTGACGACCTGCCACCGGCAGCCCGATGGCACCGCCCGGCGGTCGCGGCGACGAGCACATCGACCGCGCCCGCCGAGCGGCGCCCGACCTGCCCTCCTTCGGGGCCGCCGTCACGGGTGACCTTCCTCGCCCCGGTACGGTTCACCGCCCGGGAGAGGGACGCGCTGTCCTCCCCGCCGGTCGTTGCGGCAACAATGGAGGGATGAGCGACAGCCCAGCCCCTCTCGCCGACCCGCATCTCGTCTTCGACCCCGTCGCCGCAGACGGCCCCAAGGACGTGGTGATCCTCGGGTCCACCGGGTCCATCGGCACCCAGGCCATCGACCTGGTGCTGCGCAACCCGGACCGCTTCCGGGTCACCGCACTCTCGGCCAACGGCGGACGGGTCGGCCTCCTCGCCGAGCAGGCGTACCGGCTCCGCGTGCGGACCGTCGCCGTCGCCCGTGAGGACGTCGTACCGGCCCTGCGCGAGGCGCTCTCGGCGCAGTACGGGACGACGGGGCCGCTCCCCGAGATCCTCGCCGGACCCGACGCCGCCACCCAGCTCGCCGCCTCCGACTGCCACACCGTCCTGAACGGAATCACCGGCTCCATCGGACTCACCCCGACACTCGCCGCCCTCGAGGCGGGCCGCACCCTCGCGCTCGCCAACAAGGAGTCGCTCATCGTCGGCGGCCCGCTCGTCAAGGCCCTCGCCAAGCCCGGGCAGATCATCCCGGTCGACTCCGAGCACGCCGCCCTCTTCCAGGCCCTCGCGGCCGGCACCCGGGCCGACGTCCGCAAGCTCGTCGTCACCGCCTCCGGCGGCCCCTTCCGCGGCCGCACCAGGGACGAGCTCGCCCACGTCACCGTCGAGGACGCCCTCGCCCACCCCACCTGGGCCATGGGCCCGGTGATCACCGTCAACTCCGCGACCCTGGTCAACAAGGGCCTGGAAGTCATCGAGGCACACCTGCTGTACGACATTCCCTTCGACCGCATTGAGGTCGTCGTGCACCCGCAGTCGTATGTCCACTCGATGGTTGAGTTCACCGACGGATCCACACTCGCCCAGGCGACGCCCCCCGACATGCGCGGGCCCATCGCCATCGGCCTCGGCTGGCCCGAACGCGTCCCGGACGCGGCGCCCGCCTTCGACTGGAGCACGGCGTCGACCTGGGAGTTCTTCCCGCTGGACAACGACGCCTTCCCCTCGGTCGGCCTCGCCCGGCACGTCGGGCAGCTCGCCGGCACCGCCCCGGCCGTCTTCAACGCGGCCAACGAGGAATGTGTCGACGCGTTCCTGCGCGGAGCACTGCCCTTCAACGGAATCATGGAGACCGTGACACGAGTGGTGGAGGAGCACGGCACACCCCGCACGGGAACCTCCCTGACCGTGCCGGACGTCCTCGAAGCGGAGACCTGGGCCCGCGCCCGGGCCCGCGAACTGACAGCGCAGATGGCGACCGCGGAGGCGCGTGCATGACGTCCCTGATGATGATCCTCGGCATAGTCGTCTTCGTGATCGGCCTGCTGGTCTCCATCGCGTGGCACGAGCTGGGGCATCTGTCCACCGCGAAGCTCTTCGGCATCCGCGTGCCCCAGTACATGGTCGGCTTCGGCCCGACCATCTGGTCGCGCAAGAAGGGCGAGACGGAGTACGGCTTCAAGGCCATCCCGTTCGGCGGCTACATCCGCATGATCGGCATGTTCCCGCCCGGACCCGACGGCCGCATCGAGGCCCGCTCCACCTCGCCCTGGCGCGGCATGATCGAGGACGCCCGCTCGGCCGCCTTCGAGGAGCTCGGGCCCGGCGACGAGACCCGCCTGTTCTACACGCGCGCCCCGTGGAAGCGGGTCATCGTGATGTTCGCGGGCCCGTTCATGAACCTGATCCTCGCGATCGCGCTGTTCCTCACCGTGCTGATGGGATTCGGCATCTCCCAGCAGACGACGACGGTCAGCTCGGTCTCCCAGTGCGTCATCGCACAGAGCGAGAACCGCGACACCTGCAAGAAGACCGACGCGCCCTCCCCGGCCGCGGCGGCGGGCCTGAAGGCGGGCGACAAGATCCTCTCCTTCAACGGGGTGAGGACCGACAACTGGAACCAGCTCTCCGACCTGATCCGCGCCAACCCCGGCAAGGAGGTGCCGGTCGTCGTCGAGCGCAAGGGCCAGGACGTCACCCTGCACGCGAAGATCGCCACCAACCAGGTCGCCAAGAAGGACTCCCACGGTCAGATCGTCCAGGGCCAGTTCGTCAGCGCCGGGTTCCTCGGCTTCAGCGCCGCCACCGGCATCGTCCGCCAGGACTTCGGCCAGTCCCTGACCTGGATGGGCGACCGCCTCGGCGAGGCCGTCGACTCCATCGCGAGCCTGCCCGGCAAGATCCCGGCCCTGTGGAACGCGGCCTTCGACGGCGCCCCGCGCCAGCCCGACTCCCCGATGGGCGTGGTCGGCGCGGCCCGCGTCGGCGGCGAGATCTTCACCCTGCACATTCCGCCCACCCAGCAGCTGGCCATGGCCCTGATGCTGGTGGCCGGCTTCAACCTGTCCCTGTTCCTCTTCAACATGCTCCCGCTCCTCCCACTCGACGGCGGCCACATCGCCGGCGCCCTGTGGGAGTCCCTGCGCCGCCACCTCGCCAAGGTCATGCGCCGCCCCGACCCGGGCCCGTTCGACGTGGCGAAGCTGATGCCGGTGGCGTACGTGGTGGCGGGGATCTTCATCTGCTTCACCGTCCTCGTCCTGATCGCGGACGTCGTCAACCCGGTCAAAATCTCCTAGCCACGCGCTGTTCACGGCGGCCGGGCAGGGTCTTTGCCCGGCCGCCTTCCATTGAGTGGGTTTGCCGGGTGGGATGTGCTCGCGCGAGCAGCCGTGCCGTAATCTCGAAGCCTGGAGCCCGCCGCTGACGGGACCGGACCTTGATCCACGACTTGGGGTTGCACAGCAGATGACTGCGATTTCTCTCGGCATGCCGTCCGTTCCGACCAAGCTCGCCGAGCGCCGGAAGAGCCGGCAGATCCAGGTCGGATCGGTGGCGGTGGGCGGGGACGCGCCGGTGTCGGTGCAGTCGATGACGACGACTCGT
>NZ_JBEYZY010000023.1:0-133675 GCF_040646295.1 Streptomyces sp. NPDC046197
TCCAACCGTGAGAAGCTCAACCAGGGCCTGGAGCTGATGATCGACAGCCCGGCCGTGGGCTGGGGCGTGCAGATCGACCGGGTCGAGATCAAGGATGTCTCCCTGCCCGACACCATGAAGCGGTCGATGGCCCGGCAGGCCGAGGCCGACCGGGAACGGCGGGCCCGGATCATCAACGCCGACGCCGAGCTGCAGGCCTCCAGGAAGCTGGCGGAGGCCGCCCAGCAGATGGAGGACACGCCCGCCGCGCTGCAACTGCGGCTGCTGCAGACCGTGGTCGCGGTCGCCGCCGAGAAGAACTCCACCCTCGTCCTGCCCTTCCCCGTCGAACTGCTGCGCTTCCTGGAGAGGCCCCCGGGAGAACCGGAGCGCCGGCGGGGCGTCACCGGCGGCGCCGAGGGCAACGGCGGCGCCCGAGCCGTCGGACCCGGGCAGGGCGCGGGCCCGGCCCAGCCGCTCGGCGCCGGTACGTCCCCACCCGTCACCCCCGTCCGGGACAGCGCCGACGCCACGTCCCCGGAACCCCTGGATGACGCCGAGGACAGCGACACCCCGCACCACGTCGGCCCCTCCCCCGACCACTGACGCACATCACGCGCACGGCCGTTGACGTGGCGCGCTGCCGCGCTGGGTGGCTGGGTGTGCCGCATCAAGGAGGCTGTGGCGCGCCGCACGGCGAGGTGGCCCGTGCGGCTCAGGTGCGTGGCGCTGGTGGCCGCGGCTCCCGGCCGCGGCTAGCGTGCGGGCATGCGCAGGCTGGTGATCGTGGCCGCGGCGGCGGCGTTGGGGGTCCTTGCGGGGTGCACCGGCGAGGGAGGTGGCTCCGCTGTCCGCACGCCCACCGCCTCGGGGCGCATCACCGTGTCGAGCCCGGCCTTCACCGAGGGCGGCACCATCCCCCGCCGCTACACCTGCGACGGCGCGGACCTCTCACCGCCGTTGGCGTTCTCCGGGGTCCCCGCACACGCCCTCGGCCTGGTCCTGCTGACCGAGGACAACGACGCGCCGCACGGCCCCTTCACGCACTGGCTGGCCTGGGACATCGACCCGCACACCGCGCGCCTGTCGGCCGGCCAGGCGCCCCCGGGTGCGACCCAGGGCCGCAACAGCTTCGGCAAGACCGGTTACAACGGTCCCTGCCCGCCCAGGGGCAAGCCCCACCACTACGTCTTCACGCTGTACGCCGCCGACCGTCGGCTCGGCCTCACCCGCGACGCCACGACCGCCGACGTGAAGCGGGCACTCGCCCGCCACACCCTCGCCGTGGGCAGCCTGACCGGCCACTACGGGCGATGACCTCCCGGGCCGGCACACGTGGCTGTCGGCGTCCGTCCCGGTACGCACGGTCGGGTCGGTGCGGACGGGGTACCCGACGGCCATGAGCGAGCACCCGCAGGCAAGCTGTTCGTACTGGATCCGGACGGCTCCGGGGCCGTCGCGTCCCCCGCTGGAGGAGGACCTCGACGTCGACGTGGCCGTGATCGGCGCAGGGGTGGCCGGGCTGAGCACGGCGTACGAGCTGGCGCGGGCCGGGCTCGGCGTGGCGGTCGTGGAGGCGCGGCGGGTGGCGGCCGGGGTCACCGGGCACACCACCGCCAAGCTGACCGCGCTCCACACGCTCGTCTACGACAAGCTGCGGCGCACGCGCGGACCTGAGGGCGCGCGGCTGTACGCCCGCTCCCAGTCCGAGGCCATCGAGCACGCCGCCGCGCTGGTGGACGAGCTCGGTGCCGACTGCGAGTGGGAGACGAAAAGCGCCTACACCTACGCCTGCGACGCGGCCCGGGTGGACGAACTGCGGGCCGAGGCGAAGGCCGCGCGGGACGCGGGGCTGCCGGCCTCGTTCGTGACGGAGACCGGTCTGCCGTTCCCGGTGGCGGGCGCGGTCCGGGTCACCGGGCAGGCGCAGTTCCACCCACGCAAGTACCTGCTGGCTCTCGCCGACGACCTGATCGCCCGCGGCGGACGCGTGTACGAGGACACCACCGTCCTCGGCCTGGAGGAGAGCACCCCGTGCCGGCTCACGACCGGCACGGGCGCGACCGTGACGGCGCGGGACGTCGTGGTGGCCACGCACTACCCGATCTTCGACCGGGCGCTGCTGTTCACCCGCCTCTCACCGCGCCGGGAACTGGTCGTCGCCGGACCCCTCGAGGCCGACCGGGACCCGGACGGCATGTACATCACCCCCGATGAGGGCACGCGCTCAGTGCGCACCGCGCCGTACGGCGAGAGCGGGCAGCGGCTGCTCATCGTGACGGGCGAGCACTTCACGCCCGGCACCGGTGACACCCCGGCCCGCTTCGAGCGACTCTCCGGCTGGGCCCGGGAGCACTTCCCCGACGTGGACCTCACCCATGCCTGGGCCACGCAGGACAACGACTCGACCGACACGGTTCCGCTGGTCGGCCCGCTGCACCCGGGCGCCCGGCACACGTACGTGGCCAGCGGGTTCGGCGGCTGGGGGCTGAGCGGCGGGATGATGGCCGGGCAGCTGATCACGGCCCTGATCACCGGCAAGGACTGCGCGTGGCGGGAGCTGTACGACCCGCGCCGGGTGCGCACCGCCGTGCGCGAGGCGCCGTCCTTCCTGAAGCACCAGGCGCAGGTGGCCCGGCACTTCGTCGGCGACCGGCTGCGGCAGACGACGTCCGCGGACGCCGTGGCCCCCGGGGAGGGTGCGGTGGTGCGGGCCGACGGTGAGCGCATCGCGGTCCACCGCGACGACGACGGCCATCCGCACGCCCTCTCCGCGCGCTGCACCCACCTCGGTTGTCTGGTCTCCTTCAACGCGGCCGAACGGGCATGGGAGTGCCCGTGCCATGGCTCCCGCTTCGACATCGACGGCAAGGTGATCCAGGGACCGGCGACCCGGCCGCTGGAACAACGGGACCTCTGACCGGACGGCGTGAGGCGCAAGCGCAGGACTGCGGGGACCGCGGGGACTGCGGGGACCATCGCACTGCGGGGGCGAATGACCGAGCGGCCCCTGGACCGTGGCACCGCCGGGCGGGTGACCACACGGCCACGCCGCCGTTCATACGACCGGACGCCGTCCTACGTTCGTCAGGTGATCGCACCTGTACGACGTGTTGCACGTATCGCGGCCTTCTGCGCCCTCGGCGCCGCCCTGACCGCCCTGACCGGCTGCGGCACCACCGGGGCCCCTGCCCAGCACACCGGCCGCCCGGCCCCCGCCAAGTCGGCGCCCGCCCGGCCGCCGACTCTCGCCCCGGGCCCCGGCGGACTCACCCCCGTCTTCACCAACGGCCCCCGCACCAAGGGGAAGACGGTGGCGCTCACCTTCGACGCCGACATGACCGCCGACCAGGGGCCCCGGGCGGCGGCGGGCGAGCACTTCGACAACCCGGCGCTGATCACCACGCTCCGCTCGCTGAAGGTGCCGGCCACCGTGTTCATGACGGGCCGGTGGGCCGAGGAGTACCCCGGCCAGGCCCGCTCCATCGGCAGCGACCCCATGTTCGAGCTGGCCAACCACTCCTTCAGCCACTACGCCTTCACCGGCGACTGCTACGGCCTGCCGACCGTCTCCGCGGACCGGATGCGCTCGGACGTGGAGCGCGCGTACACCGCCTTCCGCAAGGCGGGCGTGCGGCACGCCATGCCGTACTTCCGCTTCCCCGGCGGCTGCTACGACCGGCAGGCGCTGCGTGCGCTCAGCGGTCTGGGGGTCACGGCGGTGCAGTGGGACGTGGTCAGCGGCGACGCGTTCGCGACGGACGCCGACGCGGTGGCCCGGCAGGTGCTGGACGGGGTGAAGCCCGGGTCGGTGGTGGTCATGCACTGCACCCGCAGCGCGGCCCCGGTCACCGAGCGCGCCGTACGCACCATCGTGCCCGAGCTGCGCCGGAAGGGCTTCCGCTTCGTGAAGGTGTCCGAGCTGATCGGTGCGGCGACCGCTCGCTCCTGACCGCCCTACGCTGGATGCATGAGCGACGACGACTACTGCACGATCGACGCCACCAGGCCGCCCAGGGCCGACGGGCCGCCGTACGCGGAGTGCGTGCTGTGCCGGGAGCCGACGGAGTACCCGGAGTCGTACAAGGGGATCACGCTCTGCCCGACCTGCGAGTGGCAGGAGGCGCAGCGCACGGCCTGCTCAGGGTGACCTCCGCGCGCTGAACGCACAACTCACGGCAACCGCAGCCGCCGCGATGGCCCCGGCACCGGCCAGCGGCAGCAGCGACAGCGGAACGCGGCCCGACCGGGAGCCGGTGACCAGGCCGTACACGGCGGCCTGCGCCGGAGAGCCCGCGGCCACCACGGCCAGCAGTGCCGCCAGCAGCATCGCGGGCACCGCCCGGCCCGGCGAGCGCAGCACGGGCCGGTTCGTGACCGCGCCGACCGCCGTGCCGAGCAGCGCGCAGACCAGCGCGGCGAGCAGTCCGGCCGCGCCCGCCTGAAGGACCGGCACCCGGACACGATGGTCGGCGGTCACGGGATCACTGATCAGGGTGACCACGACACTCGCGGCCGAACCCAGCCCGGCGGCGACGGACAAGGCCACCAGCACACATGCCAGGTGCGCCCGAGCCGGTCCGGCCGCCGCGGCGACACAGCTGCGGGCCGCGGGCGGCTCGTTCGTCACACAGATCCGCACGAGCCAGGCGGCGACGGGCAGCAGTCCGGCGGCCGCGTAACCGAGCGAGTCGAGGACGGGTTGCCCGCTCTGCACGCCCACGGCCAGGAAGGCCGCGTACAGGATGAAGGGAGGCAGCCAGCGCTGAGAGCGCGCGAGGAGCGCTGCCTGGTAGCGGAAGAGGGCCGTCATCGGCGGATGTCCTGGTCCTTGGGGCCGGGGTCCTTGGGGCCGGGCTCGACCCGGGCGACGTGCCACGGCGGGCGGGCGGTCAGCAGGGTGCGCAGCAGGAGGTCGGAGTGGGGGGCCGGAACGGCGATCCGGTAGATGCCCGGCGCGGTCTCCTCGGCCGAGGTGACGGCCCGGCGCGCGTCGGCGGGCAGGCGCCCGTCCGGCGGTCCGTGCACCTCTACGACGACGTGCGGCCCGGCCGGCGTGGCGACCCGCCCGGTGCGGGCGACGAGGGTGCGGTCACGCACGGCGTACACGGTGTGGGGCACCCCCGCGAGGCGGCGCGGGTCGTGGTCGACGAACACAACGGCGCCTCCCTGCGCGGTCCGCTCCGCGACCGCCCGCTCCAGCTCGGACCGGGCGGCGGTGTCCAGTCCGGTCCACGCTTCGTCGAGGACGAGCAGCTCGGGGCCGGCGAGCAGGGCCTGGGCGACCGCGACCTTCTGGCTGCTGCCTTTGGAGAGCTGCGCCATGGGCGTACAGGCGTGCACGGCGGCTCCGAACCGCTCCAGCCACTCGCCGGCGGCCCGGGCGGCGGCCGTACGGGACAGACCGTGCACGGTGCCGAGGTGCGTCAGGTAGCCGGAGGCGGTGAACGGCAGTGCCGCCGGGAAGCGTTCGGGCACGTAGGCCGTGCGCGGACGGCCGGTGATCCGTCCCTCGGTGGGGGCGTCGATGCCCGCCAGCAGGCGCAGGAAGGTCGACTTGCCGGTGCCGTTGGCGCCTTCGATCCGGGTCAGTGTGCCGGGGGCCACGGCCAGGTCCACACCGCGCAGGATCCAGGGCCCGCGCACACCGTAGCGGCGGCCGACGGCCTCCAAACGTAGATCGCGCTGCATGGGGGCCATCCTCTCGTGCTTGACCCGCTTGGCACACTTGGGGACGTGAAGGACGCGTACGACGGCACGCCCGTCCAAGACAGCCCGTTCCGGTCGGATCCCGGCGCCCGTGACGGGGCGCCGCAGTTCGTGCTGCCGCTGGTCGTCCGGATCGAGCGGGCCGCTCCCCCGGGCCGTACCGACGCGCTGCAGACCGCGGCGCGGGCCGTGCTCGTCATGCTGAGCGACGAGCGGTCGCTGGGCGACGGCGAGTGGGCCGGGGCGATCCGGGACTGGCAGGACGCGCGGATCCGGAAGGTGGTGCGGCGGGCGCGCGGTGCCGAGTGGCGGCGGGCCGAGGCACTGCCGGGGATCACGGTCACGGGCAAGGCGGCGGAGGTACGGGTCTTCCCACCCGTGCCCCTGGACGGCTGGCCCAAGGAGCTGGCGAAGCTGCAGGTCTCCGGTACCGACCTCGACGATGCCGAGCCCCCCTCCGAGCCGGACGCGGGCACCCCGGTGCTGTGGCTGAACCCCGATCTCGACATGTCCGCAGGCAAGGCGATGGCCCAGGCGGGGCACGGCGCCCAACTCGCCTGGTGGGCGCTTTCCGACGAGGAGCGCACCACCTGGTGCGAGGCCGGCTTCCCGCTCTCCGCCCGCGCCGCCGCACCCGACCACTGGCACCGGCTGACCCACAGCGGCCTCCCGGTGGTGCGCGACGCCGGCTTCACCGAGATCGCTCCCGGCTCCTGCACGGTGGTCGCGGACCATCCGGCGTTGCGGTAGGGCGCGCCCGGCCGGGCGCGTGCTCCGGGCGTCGGGGCGGTTGTGGCGGCCGGTGGACCCCCACTTCCGCCGGGATCGCCAGATGCGGCGCGGGGCGCGCCCAGGTGGCACGATCGGCGCTATGAACGCCAGGACGGACTGGGTGTACCGGGTGGACGAGCCGCACGGCTCGGAGGGCTGGCGCCCCTACGGCGTGCACCCCGAACGGTGGCAGGGGACGATCACCAGCGACAACCCGGCCGAGGACGCCGAGTACGCCGCCGCTCTCGTCGTCACCGACCTGATGACCGAGTGGGAGCGCCGAGGCAGCGAGGACGTCAAGCACGTCAGGGTGCTCGTCTGGCAGAACGAGGCGGGCACCGAGGCGAACGCCGTCTTCAGCGTGGAGATCCAGCCGGACATCGCCCAGGACTGACTGCGGCACAACGCCCGGCTCAGCAGGCGCGTCGTCGCCGCCGGGCTCGGCGTCGCGCCGCCCAGGACTGCGGCTGTGACGGCTGCCCCGGCACGCGCAAACCTCAAATGTTGCTCTGAAGGCGGGGGAAGCGCGATTCGAGCCCGGGCGCCGGGGCCATACCCCCGTCACGCCGGAGCAGCGGTCTGTCGGCAAGGAGGGGACGATGCAGCGACTGGGTACGGGAATCGGATGGCGGCCGGAGATCTCGGACGCGGTTGAGCGCATGCCGGGTGTCGACTGGGTCGAGGTCGTGGCCGAGAACGTGTGCCCCGGGCACCTCCCGGAGTCGCTGCGGCGCCTGCGGTCCCGCGGCGTGACCGTGGTGCCGCACGGGGTCTCGCTCGGCCTGGGCGGGGCCGAGCGGCCCGACGAGGGAAGGCTGACCGCCCTCGCCGAGCGGGCCCGGGCGCTCGGCTCGCCGCTGGTCACGGAGCACATCGCGTTCGTACGGGCGGGTGGGCCCCTCACCGCGTCCCCGCGCCTGGAGGCGGGGCACCTGCTGCCCGTGCCGCGCACGCGCGACGCCCTCGACGTGCTGTGCGAGAACGTCCGTATCGCGCAGGACGCCCTGCCCGTGCCGCTCGCCGTGGAGAACATCGCGGCGCTGGTGTGCTGGCCGGGCGAGGAGATGACCGAGGGGCAGTTCCTGTACGAACTGGCCGACCGGACGGGCGTACGGCTGCTGATCGATGTGGCCAACCTGTACACGAATCAGGTGAACCGGGGCGAGGACGCCGCCAAGGCCCTGGCGGAGCTGCCCGTCGAGGCCATCGCCTACGTGCACGTGGCGGGCGGGTTCGAGCGGGACGGCGTCTGGCACGACAGCCACGCCCACCCGGTCCCCCGCCCGGTCCTCGACGTCCTGACCGACCTCGCCGCACGCGTGTCCCCGCCGGGGGTGCTGCTGGAACGCGACGAGAACTTCCCCGAACCGGCCGAACTGGAGCGGGAGTTGGGGGCGATCCGGGAGGCAGTGACGAAGGGGGGTGCGGCGGCGGGGGCCGGTGACGGAGCGACGGCAGGAGTCGGCGGCGGAGCGAGGGCGGCAGTCGGTGCCGGAGCGGGGACGGCTGTCGGTGACGCAGCGCGGGGGGCAGTCGGTGCCGGAGCGGCGGCATCGACCGACCGTGGACCTGGGGCGTCAACCCCCAGTGGATCGGCGGCAGATGCTGCCGACCCCGCGCGGCAGCGGGTCGCTCTCGCGCAGGCCGCCCTGCTGTCCGCGCTCGTCGCCGGGACACCCGTGCCCGAGGGGTTCGACCGGGTGCGGCTGGGGGTGCAGGCACGGGCGCTCGCGTCGAAGCGGGCGGACGTCGTGGCGAAGGTGGCGCCGGAGCTGCCGCTGATCCTCGGAACGGGCTACCGGGCCGCCTTCCTCGCCTATGCACAGGGGCATCCGATGACCGGGGGCTACCGGCGGGACGCGTTGGACTACGCGGGGTTCCTGCTGGGGACCGGGCAGCCGCAGGACCCGGAGGTCCGGCGGGAATTGCGGGAGTGGTGGCTGGAACGCTCGGGGCCGGTGCCGAGGTCCCGCAGGCCGGCGGTGCGGGTGGCCCGGGCGGCGCGGCGGGTGCTGCTGCGGCGGGTGCCGATGCGGCGGTGAACAGCCGTCGGGTGGGCCCGGACCAACCGTGCCCGGACCCCACCACCTGCAGTAATATGCCAACTCCCCACCCCGAAGCGCACTGACGTGCGGTGCCGCAACAGGAGGCACCCCATGCGACCGCGACCCCCCTTCAAGGGCCGAGGCATCTTCAGCGGGACCGGGATCATCATCTCGGGACTGGCCGCGACCCTCGCGGCACTGCTCTTTCCCTTCTGGTCGTACACCCACCGGCCCGCGTCCGCCGCCGACGTACTGAGCGCACAGACCGTAGCGACGCAGTTCGGGCCGCTGTCCGAACCGGACCGCGAGTTCGTCACCAAGGTCCGGCTGGCCGGACTGTGGGAACTGCCCGCCGGGCAGATGGCGGAGCAGAAGGGCACCACGCAGGCCGTGCGGACCGCGGGGCAGCACCTCGTGGCGGGGCACACCTTCCTGGACCAGCGGGTCCGGGACGTCGCGGCCAGGCTCGGCCTGGGACTGCCCAACGAGCCCACCGCCCAGCAGAAGCAGTGGCTGGCCACTCTCAACGCGGCGCAGGGCGGGGACTACGACCGTCGGTTCGCCAACATCACGCGCCTCGCGCACGGCCGGGTGTTCTCGCTCGTCGCCCAGATCCGCGCGAGCACGCAGAACTCGCTGGTGCGCGCCCTCGCCGACGACGCGAACACCACGGTGCTGGACCACATCAAGGTGCTGGAGGCCACGGGGCTCGTCGACTTCGGCGCCCTGGCCCGCGACCTGGCCGCGAGCGGCAGCCCTTCGGCCACCGCCTCCTCCGCCACCTCCGTACCGACGGCGGGCATCGGACAGGTGATTCCCGTCACCCCGTCGGCGCCGCCCACCTACACCATGCCACCGGCCGAATCCAGTCCACCACCGCCGGGCGGCTGACCTCCCGGAATAAACGGAACGTCACATACCGGCCACACTACGTCCGTATCATGAACAAGGCATGGCGTTTCCCAGGCCCCTGGCATAGAAACGCGTCATGTTCTGGGTCCTTCTCCTGCTGCTGGCCTGGGCCGTCGCCGGCACGGCGTGCACGCGGCTGTGCCTGGCCGCCGTACGCGCGGCGGCCGTCGACGTGCACACGGGCCTGGCTCATGAGCTGACGCTCTACGAGGCGGCGTTCCTGTCAGGCGGCCCTGCGCGGGTCGCCGAGGTGACCCTCGTCTCCATGGCGCGCCAGCGTCGGCTGCTGCTCGCCCACACAGGATGGGCGACCGTTGTGGACCCGCGCGGGCGGGACGACATGGAGCGGTCCGTCATAGGCGTCATCGGTCCGGAGGGGCAGTCGCGGATAGCTCCGGTGCGGGCGGCCACGGCCGCCACGGACGCGGTGCGCAGTCTCGCCGACCGTCTCGTCAGCGCGGGCCTGGCCGTGCCCGAGGGGGCGCGTACGACGGTCGCCACCGGCATCCGCCAGGTACGGGCCGCCGCCCTGGTCGTCCTCGCGCTGGGCGCGACCGCGCTGCTGCTCCCCGGCCCGACCGGGATGGCGCGCGATCTGGTCGCCCTGTGGTTCGCGCTTCCTCTGACGCTCACCCTGAGCTGCCTCGCCATCGCCCGGGTCGAGGTCCACCCGTACTCACGCTGGGCCTCCCCGGCCGGGCAGCGCCTGCTGGGCGCCCTGGCCCGGCGTGTCAACCGCGCCGCCGACGACCGTACGTACCTGGCCTCCGTCGCCGTGCGCGGCATCCGCGCGATCGGCGAACCGGAGCTGCGCCGGGCCTTCGCCCACCGCGACCAGCCCTGGCGCGACTGACGAGCACACTGCTCGGCACAGGACTCGGCGCACCGCTCGGCACAGGACTCGGCGCACCGCTCGGCACAGGACTCGGCGCACCGCTCGGCACAGAGCTCGGCGCACCGCTGGGCGCACTGCCGAAGTCGCTGACCGGCGCGCGCGCCTGCACCGAGCGCGTGGGCGGCGGCGCATCAGGAGCATTGGCGCCGACACCGGCTCCCGGTGCTTGCCTTCTCCGGGAGGCAAACGAAATATCCCTTTTGTTGCTGTGACGCGCATTTGTTGCTGTGCACCGAAGGGATACGCATGAGAGCTGCCGCCGTCCTCACGGCCGCCGGGTCCTTGGTCCTGACCTCCCTCGCCGCCGCTCCGGCCGGCAGCACCGGCACCGTCGCCGGCGCGCCGTCCGGCCTGCGCGGCCCGGCGTTCGCCGAACTGCGCGGGACCGTCGTCGCCGCGGAGCGCGCCCGGGCGGCCGGCATCGACTTCGGCCGGTGCGCCGACGGGCAGGACGGTCACGGCAGCATGGAGTGCGGCACGGTCTCCGTGCCGCTCGACTACGCGCACCCCGACGGCAAGCAGATCAGGCTCACCGTCAGCCGGGCTCGGGCCACCCACAAGGATCCGCGCAACAGCAAGCGCAAAGTGCCCCGCCAGGGCGCCCTCGTCTACAACCCGGGCGGTCCCGGCGCCAGCGGCATGTTCTTCCCGCGGATCGGCGCGCTACCCGAGTGGAAGCGCGTGGCGGCCGCGTACGACCTCGTCGGCTACGCCCCCCGCGGGGTGGGCCGTTCCGCGCCGCTGTCCTGCGAGGACCCCAAGCGCTTCTTCGAAGGGCCGTCGGCCGCGCCGACGCACCCCTCGGAGGCGTACAAGAAGCAGCGCATCGCCAGGGCCAGGGCATACGCCCAGGGCTGTGCCCGGCGGGCGGGGAGTGACCTGCGCTACTACAACTCCCTCAACAACGCCCGCGACCTGGACGTCCTGCGTGCCGCACTCGGCGAGGAGAAGCTGACGTTCATGGGGGCCTCGTACGGCACCTACTTCGGTGCCCTGTACGCGGCGCTGTTCCCCTCGCACGTGCGCCGGATGGTCTTCGACTCGGCGGTGAACCCCGACCCCGAGCAGATCTGGTACCGCAACAACCTGAACCAGTCCGCCGCCTTCGAGGGCCGCTGGGCGGACTTCAGGGAGTGGGTCGCCCGGCACGACGACGTGTACGGGCTCGGGCGCACGGCCGACGAGGTGCAGAGCCACTACGAGAAGGCGCGGGCCCGGCTCGCCGCCGAGCCGGCGGGCGGCAAGGTCGGGCCGGGGCAGCTGCAGGACGCGTTCCTGACGGCCGGGTACTACGACGACTACTGGCCGCGGAGCGCCCAGGCGCTGTCGGCGTATCTGAAGGGCGACCCGAAGCCGCTGGTCGAGCTCGCCGCGCCGTACCAGGCGGGTGCCGCCGAGGCGGAGAACGGCAGCGCGGTCTACACGGCGGTGGAGTGCAACGACGCCCCCTGGCCGACGGACTTCCGCGTCTGGGACCGGGACAACACACGGCTCGCGCGGGTGGCGCCGTTCGAGACCTGGGGCAATGTGTGGATGAATCTGCCGTGCGCCTACTGGCCGGCGCCCCGGCAGCGACCCCTCGACGTGCGGACCGGGCCGGGCGAGCTGCCACCGACGCTGATCCTGGCCGCCGAGCGGGACGCGGCCGCGCCCTACGACGGCGCCCTCGAACTGCACCGGCGCCTGAGCGGCTCGGCGCTGGTGACCGAGCGGGACTCCGGCGCGCACGGCATCGCCGGTGGGCCGAACCGGTGCGTCAACGCGCACGTCGACGCCTACCTGCTGGAAGGGCGGCTCCCGCAGCGGCGGGCGGCCTGCTCCCCGCACCCGGAGCCGCAGCCGATCACGCCGGCCGGCGCTTCCGGGCGGGAGACCCTGCGGGAGTCCCTGAAGGGAAAGGCCGACCGCCACCCGGACCCCCGCTGATCGGACAAAGCCGCGATCGGCTCCGGGACACACTTCCGACGGCCGACCCCGCTCTTCCGGGGGGACCCCCGGCCTCCAGGAGCCCAGGCTCCACGGCCCCCGGTCTCCCGGCGCGCCCCGGTCCTCCCGGCGCCCCGGCCGGCCGCACCCCGCCCCAGCCGTCAGGCAAGCCCCGCGATCAGTTCCGCGATGTCCTTGCGGCGGCCGGTGTAGAACGGGATCTCCTCGCGGACGTGCCTGCGGGCCTCCGAGCCGCGCAGGTGGCGCATGAGGTCGACGATGCGGTGGAGCTCGTCGGCCTCGAAGGCGAGGATCCACTCGTAGTCGCCGAGGGAGAAGGAGGAGACCGTGTTGGCGCGCACGTCCGGGAAGCCGCGGGCCATCTTGCCGTGGTCGGCGAGCATGCGGCGGCGGTCCTCGTCCGGCAGCAGGTACCACTCGTAGGAACGGACGAAGGGGTAGACGCTCACGTAGTTGCGCGGCGTCTCGTCGGCGAGGAACGCCGGGATGTGCGAGCGGTTGAACTCGGCCGGGCGGTGCAGCGCCATGTTGGACCACACCGGCGTCAGCGCGCGGCCCAGCTTCGTGCGGCGGAAGAGGTTGTACGCCTCCTGGAGCTGGTCGCTGGTCTCGGCGTGCCACCAGATCATGAGGTCGGCGTCGGCACGCAGGCCCGAGACGTCGTACGTGCCGCGGATGGTCACGTCCTTGGCGGCGAGCTGGTCGAACAGCTCCTGTACCTCGTCGGCGTAGCCCGCGCGGTCCTCGGGCAGCACGTCCCTCAGCTTGAAGACGGACCACAGGGTGTAGCGGATGACCTCGTTGAGGTCCTTGGCCAGCTTGCCCTTGTTCGGGATCCTGCCGGACTCGGTGGTGGGGGCGTCGTCACTCATGAGGCTATTCTCCCGCTCCGCCGTGCAGGCTCTGCACCGGGTTGGCGGTGAGCTCCTGCACACCGCCGAGATCACCACCGAGCTGGTCCACGGCCGCGTACGCGCTCGCGATGCACGCCGGGATGCCGACGCCGTCGTACTGCGCGCCGCACACGGCGAGGCCGGGCAGCTTGGCCACGTGCTCGCGGATACGGGCCACGCGCGCGTGATGGCCGACGGGGTACTGGGGCAGGCCGTCGTCCCAGCGGGTGACCCGGGTCTCCAGCGGTGTGGCGGTCAGACCGATCGCCTCGCGCAGGTCCTGCCGGGAGACGTCCACGATGTCGGCGTCCTCGCGCTGCAGGATCTCCGTCTCGCCGTACCGCCCCACGGAGGTGCGCAGCACCACGACGTCCGGGTCCTCGTCGGCGATCCAGCCCCACTTCTGGGAGGCGAATGTGGAGGCCTTGATCGTCCGCCCGTCGACGGGCGGGACCAGGAAGCCGCTGCCCTCCGGAAGGCCGGTGTCCTGGCGGCGATAGGCCAGCGTGGCCAGGGCCATGGAGGCGTACTCGACGGCTCGCAGCTCGGTGGCGGCCTCGGGCGACTCGGCGCCCAGCAGTTCCGCGGCGACCGGCGCGGGTACCGCGACGACGACGGCGTCGGCCCGCAGGACGCAGTCCCCGGCGGCCACACGCCAGGTCCCGTCCCCCTCCCTGCGCAGCTCCGTCGCCGGTGTCCCGGTCAGGATCGCGCCGCCCCGTGACCGCACCGACTGCGCTACGGCGAGCGGGAGTTGGCCCACCCCGCCCTCGATGCCCATGAAGACCGGACCGGTCTGCGGGGCCGTCGCGGCCCTGGCCTGGAGGTCGCGGACCGCCTGCGTCAGGGAGTCGTGGGTGCGGGCCGTCTGGAAGAGCTGGGGAACCGCGGAGCGCATCGAGATGCGGTAGGCGTCGCCCGCGTAGACACCGCCGAGCAGCGGCTCCACGAGGCGGTCGACGACCTCGCGGCCGAGCCGCGCCGCCACGTACTCCCCGACCGCCACGTCGTCGCCGATCTCGGTCCGGGGCAGCTCGGCGTCGCGCTCGATGCGGCGCAGGCCCTCGTCGGAGAGGACTCCCGCGAGGGAGGCTGCCGTGCCGGGGACGCCCATGACGTGTCCCTTGGGCATGGGCCGCAGGGCGCCGCGGGTCCAGACGGAGGCCGTCGCGGTCGCCGGTGCCTGCAGCCGGTCGGCCAGGCCCGCCTCGCGTGCCAGGGTCACCGCCTCGGGCCGCCGGGCCAGCATCGACTCGGCACCCAGGTCGACGCGCACGCCCGCGATCTCACCGGCCAGCAGCTTGCCGCCGACCCGGCCCGCCGTCTCCAGCACGGTCACGCGAGCGCCGCGCTCCAGCAGGCGGTGCGCGGCCGCCAGCCCCGCGATCCCGGCCCCGATGACGACGACATGCCGTACTTGCGAACCCATTGTGCTCATGTCCCCCACTCTCTCAGACCCCACGGACACTCCCTGCGCACCTGGTGTCCGGCCCGAATCCCGACCGTGACCGCATCGGGATCGTTTCCGGCCAACGTCCGGGGCGGCCCGGCCGTCGAAGGAGCGTCAGTCGTCACGACGACCCTCGGGGGTAACCGACATGCACGCACCAAGTTCCGTCCGATCCGGGCCCGCGCTGGCCGGGCTGCTGCTCGCCACGGCCCTGGCGCTCACCGGATGCAGCGCTGGGCACGATTCCGCAGGGACGTCCTCCGACAAGGCCGCCGCGGGCGGCGCGGCCCGAGGGGACAGCGCGGGCAGCGAGGCCCGAAGGGACGCCGCGGGCAGCGAGGCCCGAAGGGACGCCGCGGGCAGCGAGGCCCGAAGGGACGCCGCGGGCGGCGCTGCCCAGCGCGGCGCCCCGGGCGGCGGCACCGCCGGTGCCGCGAGGACCACCGCACCGCCCCGGCTCACCGCGAACCACATCATCCGCACCGCCTCCCTCACCGTGCAGGTCAGGGACGTGCCGAAGGCCCTCGACGCGGCCCGTACCGCCGCCGAGACCGCGGGCGGGTACGTCGGCGACGAGACCACCAGCCGGGACGACGAGGGCAACGAGCAGACCCGTGTCGTACTGCGGGTGCCCACCGACAGGTACGACCAGGTCATGACCGCCCTGCGGGGCACCGGCAGGCTCGTCGACCGCACCGCGAAGGCGGAGGACGTCACCGACCAGGTGGTCGACGTCGACAGCCGCGTCAGGTCCCAGCGCGCCAGTGTCGCCCGGGTCCGCGCCCTGATGGACCGGGCCTCCTCGCTCAGCGACGTGGTCACCCTGGAAAGCGAGTTGAGCCGCCGTGAGGCCGACCTGGAAGCGCTGCTGGCCCAGCAGGCGTCCCTGAAGGACCGCACGAGCCTGGCCACCATCACCCTGTCGCTGTCCCGGACGCCGGTGCCGGAGGCCGCGCACCACGACCGGCCCGGTTTCGGGGACGCGCTGGCCGGCGGCTGGCACGTCTTCGTCACCCTGGTGCGCTGGATCGCGCTCGCCTTCGGCGCGGTGCTGCCGTTCGCCGTGGCGGCGGCGACGGCCGTCGTGGTGTGGCTGCGGATCGTACGTCCCCGGCTGCCGCGCCACCCGGCCGCCGCACCGGCGACGACCGCGCTCGGTCCGCTGTCCGTGGCCCGGCAGGCACCCCGCGGAGCGGCCGGGGAGCAAACCGGAGAGCAGCCCGGGGAGCAAACCGGAGAGCAGCCCGGGCAGGACTGAAATCCCCGGTGGCCGTAGCGTGTTCACATGAGCATGAGCGGTACGAGGGGTGCGCGGGAGCGGTTGGTCGTGATCGGGGGCGACGCCGCGGGAATGTCCGCGGCGTCGCAGGCGCGCCGCCTGCGCGGGCCCGGCGAGCTGGAGATCGTGGCGTTCGAGCGCGGCCACTTCACCTCGTTCTCGGCGTGCGGCATCCCGTACTGGGTGGGCGGCGACGTCACGGAGCGGGACAGGCTGATCGCGCGCGCCCCCGAGGAGCACCGCGCGCGGGACATCGACGTGCGGCTGCGCACCGAGGTCACGGAGATCGACGTCGCCGCGGGCCGCGTCCGCGCGCGGGACGTCGATTCCGGCGAGGAGTCCTGGACCTCGTACGACAAGCTCGTGATCGCGACCGGTGCCCGTCCCGTCCGCCCCGACATGCCCGGCATGGAGTCGCCCGGCGTGCACGGCGTGCAGACGCTGGACGACGGGCAGGCCCTCCTGGACACCCTGGCACGCGCGCGTGGCGGTGACGGTCGTGCCTTTCGGGCCGTGGTCGTCGGCGCGGGTTACATCGGCGTGGAGATGGCCGAGGCCCTCATCAAGCGCGGCTACGAGGTGACGGTCGTCAACCGCGGCAGGGAGCCCATGTCCACGCTCGACGCGGACATGGGCCGTCTGGTGCACGAGGCCATGGAGGGCCTGGGCATCACCATGGTCAACGACGCAGAGGTGACCAAGGTGCTCACCGGTGGGACCGGCTGCGTCCGGGCGGTGGCCACCGAGGACGCCGAGTACCCGGCGGACGTCGTCGTGCTCGGCATCGGCGTGCGCCCCGAGACCGGGCTCGCGCGGACGGCGGGGCTCCCGCTCGGCGCTCACGGCGGCCTGCTCACCGACCGCGCGATGCGCGTGCGCGGCCACGAGAACATCTGGGCCGGGGGCGACTGCGTCGAGGTCCTCGACCTGGTCTCCGGCCAGGCGAGGCACGTTCCGCTGGGCACGCACGCCAACAAGCACGGCCAGGTCATCGGCACGAACGTCGGCGGCGGCTACGCCACCTTCCCCGGTGTGGTGGGGACCGCGGTCAGCAAGGTGTGCGACCTGGAGATCGCGCGCACCGGGCTGCGCGAGAAGGACGCGCGCCGCGTCGGCCTGCAGTTCGAGACGGTCACCATCGAGTCGACCAGCCGCGCGGGCTACTACCCCGGCGCCTCCCCGATGACGGTCAAGATGCTCGCCGAACGCCGCACCGGCCGACTCCTCGGCGTCCAGATCGTCGGTCGCGAGGGTGCGGCGAAGCGGGTCGACATCGCCGCGGTCGCCCTCACCGCGGGCATGACGGTGGAACAGATGACGGCGCTGGACCTGGGCTACGCCCCGCCGTTCTCACCGGTGTGGGACCCGGTCCTGGTGGCGGCGAGGGAAGCGACGCGGAAGATCCACGGCGCCTTGTGAAGGATCGCCGGGCATCTCCTGAAGGGGCGCGGGGCCGTGCTCATGTGCGGCTTCGCCGCGTGGGTGCGACCAGCCCCGGAAGACCGGCCGCCCGCACAACACCCGTATCCCTCAGGGGGAAGGACAGGAACTCACGCCGTTCCGTTGAGCCTCGGCAGGGACGACACCGACGCGCTGGAGGCCACCGCCGCGCCACCGCCGGAGGCAGCCTGCTCGCCGGCCGGCTTGGCATGCGCCGCGGACGGCCGCGTGGAGCGCAGCCGATGGCTGACGGCCTCGTCGAGCGTGACCGGGCGCTGCATCTGGGCCGCCAGCCGTCCGGCCTCCTGGCCGAGCCGGGCCACGTCTTCCCACGGCAGCCGCACCACCAGCGAGATCTCCGCCTCGCCGTCGGGCAGAGCGTGCATCGGAGGAGTAACTCGGTCGTTCATCGCCTGTTCCTCACGTCGTCCCCGCGGCCGCCTTCCCCGTGCCGCGGACGGTTGACGAGACATACGGTCCCGCGGACGGCCGCGTTCAACCGATTCGCCGGGCGCATCGGGGGCAGTACTTCCATGTGGTCATCCCCGTCCATGACGTGAACCCGGTGCGGCGCACCCCCTGGGTGACGTACGCGCTGATCGCCGCGAACTTCGTCGTGTTCCTCTCCACGCCCGGCGTCTCCGGTTCCGTGGCGGGCGGCAGCGACCTGGCGCAGTTCTGCCATCTGCAGGCGTTCCTGGAGCACTATGCCGCCGTGCCCAGGGAGTTGATCCACCATCAGGTGCCGCCCCTGGTGCCGACGGGCGCGGTCGGCGTCGGCCCGCACGGTTCCGGCTGCGTGGTGGGGCCGCCGGGTTACGACAAGTCCCCTCCGCTGTCGGTGTTCACGGCGATGTTCCTGCACGGGAGCTGGCTGCACCTGCTGGGCAACATGCTGTTCCTGTGGATCTTCGGCAACAACATCGAGGACCGCATGGGCCATGTGCGGTTCCTCTTGTTCTACCTCGTCTGCGGCTTCGCGGCCGGGTACGGCTTCGCACTGCTCAACGAGGGCTCGGGCCAGCCGCTGATCGGCGCCTCGGGAGCGATCGCCGGGGTGCTCGGCGCCTATCTGATCCTGTATCCGAGGGCGCGCGTGTGGGTGCTGGTGCCGTTCCTGATCTTCCTGCCGCTGCGGCTGCCGGCGTGGCTGGTGCTGGGCTTCTGGTTCGTGCTGCAGGCGTTCTACTCGTCCGGCCAGGGCGTCTCCGACGCGGGGACCGTGGCGTACACGGCCCACATCGTCGGTTTCGTCGTCGGCATGCTGATCGCTCTGCCGCTGCGCCCCGGCACCCCGCCGCCGCCGGAACCGCGCCGCCTGGTCTTCGGCAGGCAGGCCCGGCCCCGGCACACGTGGTGAGTCAGCGGGCGGTCCGCGTGTGGACGTACTCGACGAGCCGGGTCAGCGCGTCGGGGTCCGTGGACGGCATGACGCCGTGGCCGAGGTTGAAGACGTGGCCCTCCAGTCCCGCGGCTGCGTCCAGGACCTCGCGGGTCTTGGTCTCGACGGCCTCACGGGAGGCGAACAGGACGGTCGGGTCCAGGTTGCCCTGCAGCGCCTTGCCGGGGCCGACGCGGCGGGCGGCCTCGTCGAGCGGGACGCGCCAGTCGACGCCGACGACGTCCGCTCCGGCCTCACCCATGAGGCCGAGCAGCTCGCCGGTGCCGACGCCGAAGTGGATGCGTGGAACGCCGTAGCCGGCGACGGCCTCGAAGACCTTGCGCGAGGCGGGAAGCACCGAGCGGCGGTAGTCGGCCGGGGCGAGGGCGCCGGCCCAGGAGTCGAACAGCTGGACGGCGCTGGCGCCCGCCTCGATCTGCACCCGGAGGAAGCCGGCCGTGATGTCGGCGAGTCGGTCGAGCAGGTCGGCCCACAGCTCGGGGTCGCCGTACATCATCGCCTTGGCGTTCTCGTACGTTCGGGACGGGCCGCCCTCCACGAGATAGCTCGCCAGGGTGAACGGCGCGCCGGCGAAGCCGATGAGCGGGGTGCTGCCGAGCTCGCGGGTCAGCAGACCGATGGCCTCGGTGACGTAGGACACGTCCTCGGGGGTGAGGTCGCGCAGCTGGGCCAGGTCCGCGCGGGAGCGGATCGGGTTCTGCACGACCGGGCCGACGCCGGGCTTGATGTCGAGGTCGACGCCGATGGCCTTCAGCGGTACGACGATGTCGCTGAAGTAGATCGCCGCGTCCACGCCGTGCCGGCGGACCGGCTGGAGCGTGATCTCGGTGACCAGCTCCGGCCGCATGCAGGACTCCAGCATCGGGACGCCCTCGCGCACCTTGCGGTACTCCGGCAGGGAGCGCCCGGCCTGCCGCATGAACCACACGGGCGTGTGCGGAACGGGTTCGCGCCTGCACGCCCTGAGGAAGGCGGAGTCGTACGTGGCTGTGGGCGGCTGCGGCTGCTGGGCCGCGGGGGTCTCGTTGGCACTCACGCCGGCTAGTCTCGCACGGCGCCGCAGGCACCACGGCCGGGGTGCGGCCGTTGCGAGCAGGTGGGGTGTCTTGCCCTGCACAAAGCCTCCGTTCCCCTTAATCTTCCCCGCATGGCTGCGGCTCAGGGACGACTGTCGGACGGCGCTGGCGGAATGGACGACGAGAAGGAGGGGGACGGACATGCGAGCAGGGCGGCTCGGGCTCCCTCGCCCTTCCGGGCCGCCGTCGACGCGCTGAGAGCGGCGCGGCTGCGGCCGCAGGTGGAGATCGAGCAGGTGCCGCCGCCCCAGCGCCTCGCCCCCTTCGCCTACGCACTGGAGGCCACGGTCGTCGACGGCGACCAGGATCTCGCCGACGGTCGCCTGGTGCTGCTGCACGACCCGGCCGGGCACGACGCCTGGCGGGGCACCTTCCGCCTGGTGACCCTGGTGCGCGCGGAGCTGGAACCGGAGATGGCCGCCGACCCGCTGCTGCCGGACGTGTGCTGGTCGTGGCTGACCGGAGCGCTCCAGGCGCGTGGCCTGGCCTACGGCGAGCCGAGTGGCACCGTCACGCGGGCGAGCTCCCACTACTTCGGCGGGCTGGCCGCACGCCCGGCCGCCTCACAGATCGAGATCCGCGCCTCCTGGACCCCTCGCGAGGGCCTGGGCGGAGTGCCGGACACGGCTGCCCACCTGGCCTCCTGGTGCGATCTGCTGGCCCAGGTCGCGGGTCTGCCGCCGGCCGGTCCCGGCGACGCGTCGGTGGTGACACTGCCGCAGCGGCGGGATCCGCAGGCGCGCTGACTGCCACTCCGGGACTTACCGGCCTCTTGCCGTGCCTTTGTCGATACGACCACTTTCGAGCTCGTATCGACTCCGACTGAACCGATTTGATCTTCGGCTGATCGATAGCGCGTCCGAATTGTACGGATTGTTCTCACCAGATCGTGATCATTCTCTAAAGGACACCGGGTTTGGTGCCGAAGACGACTGTGACCTTGAAAGCACGGTTCGTCCCGGCTTCATCCCCACAAGCCGGCCCCGTCCCCCACCCCCAGGAGGCCTGGTGTCCGTTCTCCTCGAGCAGCCCGCAAGCCTGGTCGCCTACCGCCCGAACAAGCCGACCGCCATGGTCGTCGTGGCCGACCCGCGCGTCCGTTCCACCGTCACCCGCCACCTGTGGGCGCTCGGAGTCCGCGACGTCATCGAGGCGTCGTCCATCGCGGAGGCCCGCCCCCGCATCGGCAACCCGCGCGACATCTGCGTCGCCGACGTCCATCTGCCCGACGGCTCCGGGCTCACGCTGCTGTCCGAGACCCGCGCCGCCGGCTGGCCCAACGGACTGGCCCTGTCCGCCGCCGACGACATCGGCGCGGTGCGCAACGCCCTCGCCGGAGGCGTCAAGGGCTACGTCGTGACCGGCACCCGCACCAACGTCGGGCTCCCCACCCGGCCCGGTGCCGCCCCCATCGGCGGTGCCGCCGCCCGCCTGCACCGCCGCCCCCCGGGTGCCCCGAGCCACCCGGGTGGTTACCGCGAGCTGTCCGGCCGCGAGGTCGAGGTGCTGCGGCTGGTCGCCGAGGGCCAGTCGAACAAGGCCATCGGCGTCTCGATGGGCCTGTCCGCGCTGACCGTCAAGAGCCACCTCGCCCGGATCGCCCGCAAGCTCGGCACGGGCGACCGCGCCGGCATGGTCGCGGTGGCCCTGCGCACCGGCATCATCCACTGACGCCGTAAACCCTCCCGCCGACGCCGTACGTCGCCCCACCGGACGCATGGCTCCTCCACAAGCGCCGCAGACCTCACCCGCACGAAGCAGCCCGCCGCTCCGAATCCGCCCCCACCACAACCCACCGCACGCCCCCGCTCGAAGAACCACCCGCACCCGCCAAGCCGCCCCCTCCCCGCCCCGCCCTCCTCGCAGAACCGCCGAAGAGCCGCGACGGCTCACCGGCGTGAACGGGATCGAGTGCCGATCCCGTCGCGTCCCACTGCCGGTCGTGAACCGGACGTGTCATCGGTCTGACCGGTTTGCGACCCCCCGGCGCCCGCCGACGGAACGTTCCGTCGGCGGGCGCCGTCCATCCACGGATACCCTTGACAGGTGACCGACGCCCAAGAAACCGCAGCAGACAGCTCACTGCGAACCACCGGAGGCGCCCCTCCGGACGACGGCGGACCTTCTGACACCGGGGCGCCGATCCCCTTGCTGGAGCCCCGCGAGGGCATTCCGCCCGTGATCGCCGACGAGGACTCGCTCGCCGAGGTGATCGCGGCTTTCGCCGCCGGTTCCGGCCCCGTCGCCGTGGACGCCGAGCGCGCCTCCGGCTACCGCTACGGTCAGCGCGCCTACCTGGTGCAGCTGCGCCGCCAGGGCGCCGGGACCGCGCTGATCGACCCCGTCGCCTGCCCCGACCTCTCGGGCCTGGGCGAGGCACTGTACGGCGTCGAGTGGGTCCTGCACGCCGCCACCCAGGACCTGCCGTGCCTGCGCGAGATAGGAATGGTCCCCAGCCGCCTGTTCGACACCGAGCTGGCCGGGCGGCTCGCCGGGTTCCCCCGGGTCGGCCTCGGGGCGATGGTCGAGGGCGTTCTCGGCTTCGCCCTGGAGAAGGGACACTCCGCCGTCGACTGGTCGACCCGCCCGCTGCCCGAGCCGTGGCTGCGGTACGCGGCACTGGACGTGGAACTGCTCGTCGACCTGCGCGACGCCCTGGAGAAGGAGCTGGACCGACAGGGCAAGCTGGAGTGGGCCCAGCAGGAGTTCGACGCGATCGCCTCCGCTCCGCCCGCCGAGCCGCGCAAGGACCCCTGGCGCCGCACGTCCGGCATGCACAAGGTGCGGCGCAGGCGTCAGCTGGCCGTCGTACGGGAGCTGTGGCAGGCCCGGGACCGGATCGCCCAGCGGCGGGACGTGTCCCCCGGCAAGGTGCTGTCTGACGCGGCCATCGTCGAGGCGGCGCTCGCCCTGCCCGGCAATGTGCACGCGCTGTCCGCGCTGAACGGCTTCGGTCACCGCACGGGACGGCGTCAGCTGGAACAGTGGCAGGCCGCGGTCGACCGGGCCAAGGCCCTTTCCGACTCCCAGCTGCCCCACCCCGGGCAGCCGGTGACCGGACCCCCGCCGCCGCGGGCGTGGGCCGACAAGGACCCGGCGGCTGCGGCACGACTGACGGCGGCGCGGGCCGGTGTCTCGGCACTGGCCGAGCGGCTCGCCATGCCGCAGGAGAACCTCATCGCGCCCGACGCGGTCCGGCGGCTGTGCTGGGAGCCGCCCAAGGTCGCGGACGCCGGGTCGGTGAGCGCCGCGCTCGCGGGGTACGGGGCGCGGCCGTGGCAGGCGGAGCTGGTGACGCCGGTACTGGTGGAGGCGCTGTCGGCGAAGGGCGCGTCGACGCCGTAGGCGGTTCCAGCCGGGGCGGGCGCGGTGGCGTGGAGCCTCTGGCGCAGGTGGCCTGTGGTTTCTCGCGCAGGTGGCCTGTGATTTCTCACGCGGTTCCGCGCGCCCTCTTCCGGGGCGCCCGCCCCGGTCGTCGCCGTCCGTGGAACCGTGAGAGGGGTCGGAACACGCCAGGATCCGGGAGCGGCCGCGCCGCGGGAGGTGTGACGTTCACCGCTCCCCCCGGGAGGACTGTGCAGCTACGTTACCCACAAGTAGCATGGGGCTGAGCGCGCGCTCAGCGGTTGCGCGTCGCAGCAGTGCCACCCCGCACCCTGGAGGAGAGCCATCGTGCCTCGTACCGTCAGGGACGTCGTCTTCGTCGACGGCGTCCGCACCCCGTTCGGCAAGGCGGGCCCGAAGGGCATCTACCACGAGACCCGCGCCGACGACCTCGTCGTGAAGGCGATCCGGGAGCTGCTGCGCCGCAACCCCGGGCTCGACCCCAAGAAGATCGACGAGGTCGCCATCGCCGCGACCACGCAGATCGGTGACCAGGGCCTGACCCTCGGCCGCACGGCCGGGATCCTCGCCGGTCTTCCCCAGTCGGTCCCCGGCTACTCCATCGACCGCATGTGCGCGGGCGCGCTGACCGCCGTCACGACCACCGCGGGCTCCATCGCCTTCGGTGCGTACGACGCCGTCATCGCCGGTGGTGTCGAGCACATGGGCCGCCACCCGATGGGCGAGGGCGTGGACCCGAACCCGCGGTTCGTGAGCGAGAAGCTGGTCGACGAGTCCGCCCTGTTCATGGGCATGACCGCGGAGAACCTGCACGACCGCTACCCGCAGATCACCAAGCTGCGCGCCGACGAGTACGCGGTGCGCTCGCAGGAGAAGGCCGCCAAGGCGTACGCCAACGGCAAGATCCAGCAGGACCTGGTGCCGATCTCGGTGCGCCGCACCAACCCCGAGGCCGGCGAGACCGGCTGGGGTCTCGTGACGGCCGACGAGCCGATGCGCCCGGGCACCACCCTGGAGAACCTGTCGGGCCTGAAGACGCCGTTCCGCGTGCACGGCCGGGTCACCGCGGGCAACGCGGCCGGTCTGAACGACGGCGCCACCGCCTCGATCATCGCGAGCGAGGACTTCGCCCGCGAGAACGGCCTGCCGGTCAAGATGCGTCTGGTCTCCTACGCCTTCGCGGGCGTGGAGCCCGAGGTCATGGGCTACGGCCCGATCCCGGCGACGGAGAAGGCCCTTGCCAAGGCGGGCCTGTCCATCTCCGACATCGGCCTGTTCGAGATCAACGAGGCCTTCGCCGTCCAGGTCCTGGCCTTCCTCGACCACTACGGCATCGCGGACGACGACGAGCGCGTCAACCAGTACGGCGGCGCGATCGCCTTCGGTCACCCGCTCGCCTCCTCCGGCGTCCGTCTGATGACGCAGCTGGCCCGCCAGTTCGAGGAGCATCCGCAGGTCCGCTACGGCCTGACCACCATGTGCGTCGGCTTCGGCATGGGCGCCACGGTCATCTGGGAGAACCCGCACTTCGACGGAGGCGACAAGTGAGCACCACCGCTGAGCTGTTGAAGGGCGCGGCCGAGCTCTTCCCGGACGAGGTCGTCACCCAGGCGCACGTACGCCACCTCGACCTGCCGTCGGGCGCGGGCCGGTTCGCCCTGATCACCCTGGACAACGGCTTCGACCACACCAAGCCGACCACCTTCGGCCCGCAGTCGCTGGCGAACCTCAACACCGCCATCGACCAGGTCGAGAAGGAGGCCGCGGACGGCGACATCGTCGGCGTCGGCATCACCGGCAAGCCGTTCATCTTCGCGGTCGGCGCCGACCTCAAGGGCGTCGAGCTGCTGAAGAAGCACGAGGACGCGCTGGCCATCGGCAAGGGCGGCCACGAGGTCTTCAAGCGCCTGTCGAAGCTGGCCGTCCCGACCTTCGCGTACTACAACGGCGCGGCGATGGGCGGCGGCGTCGAGGTCGGTCTGCACTGTGCCTACCGCACGGTGTCCGCGGCGCTGCCGGCCTTCTCCCTCCCCGAGGTCTTCCTCGGTCTGGTCCCCGGCTGGGGCGGCTGCACGCTGCTGCCGAACCTGATCGGTGCCGACAAGGCCGTCTCGGTGATCATCGAGAACTCGCTCAACCAGAACAAGCAGCTCAAGGGCAAGCAGGTCTACGAACTGGGCATCGCCGACGCCCTGTTCGAGGGCGCCGACTTCCTGGAGCAGTCCCTGATCTGGACGGCCTCCGTCCTCAAGGGCGAGATCGTCGTCGACCGTCCGGTGATCGACCGCGGCGAGGCCTGGGACCAGGCCGTCGCCAAGGGCCGCTTCATCGCCGACGGCAAGGTGCACGGCGCGGCCCCGGCCGCCTACCGGGCGCTCGACATCATCGCCGCCGCCAAGAACGGCGACCTGCAGCAGGGCTACGACGCCGAGGACAAGGCCCTCGCCGACCTCATCATGGGCGGCGAACTGCGCTCCGGCATCTACGCGTTCAACCTGGTGCAGAAGCGCGGCAAGCGCCCGGCGGGCGCGCCGGACAAGAACCTGGCCCGGCCGGTCACCAAGGTCGGCGTGGTCGGCGCGGGCCTGATGGCCTCGCAGCTCGCCCTGCTCTTCCTGCGCCGCCTGGAGGTGCCGGTCGTCCTGACCGACATCGACCAGGAGCGCGTCGACAAGGGTGTCGGCTACGTCCACGCCGAGATCGACAAGCTGCTCGGCAAGGGCCGGATCAACCAGGACAAGGCCAACCGCCTCAAGGCGCTGGTCTCCGGTGTCCTGGACAAGGCCGAGGGCTTCTCCGACGCGGACTTCGTCATCGAGGCCGTGTTCGAGGAGATCGGTGTCAAGCAGCAGGTGTTCGCGGAGGTCGAGGCGGTCGCCCCGGCGCACGCGATCCTCGCCACCAACACCTCGTCGCTGTCGGTGACCGAGATGGCGTCGAAGCTCAAGCACCCCGAGCGGGTCGTGGGCTTCCACTTCTTCAACCCCGTGGCGGTCCTGCCGCTCCTGGAGATCGTCCGCGGCGAGAAGACCGACGACGCCTCGCTGGCGACCGCCTTCGCGGTGGCCAAGAAGCTCAAGAAGACCGCGGTGCTGGTGAAGGACGCCCCGGCGTTCGTCGTCAACCGCATCCTCACCCGCTTCATGGGCGAGATCCAGAACGTCATCGACGAGGGCACCCCGGTCGAGGTGGCGGAGAAGGCGGTCGAGCCGCTCGGCCTGCCGATGTCCCCGCTGGTCCTGCTCGAGCTGGTCGGCCCGGCGATCGGTCTGCACGTGTCCGAGACCCTCAACCGGGCCTTCCCGGACCGCTTCACGGTCTCCGCGAACCTCGCGGCCGTCGTCAAGGCGGGCAAGCGCGGCTTCTACGTCTACGACAGCGGCAAGCCGGAGCTGGACCCCGAGGTCGCCGCGCTGCTCAAGCAGGGCGACAAGGTCCTGACCGAGGAGCAGGTGCGGGCGCGGGTGCTCGACGCGGTGGCGCAGGAGATCGGGCTGATGCTCGACGAGGGCGTCGTCGCCGAGGCCCAGGACATCGACCTCTGCCTCATCACCGGCGCCGGCTGGCCCTTCCACCTGGGCGGCATCACGCCGTACCTGGACCGCGAGGGCGTCTCGGAGCGCGTGAACGGCAAGAAGTTCCTGGCTCCGGGCGTGGCCGGCGTCCCGGCGTAGGACAGCCCCGAGCATGCAAGGTGCCCGGCACATCAACCGATGTGCCGGGCACCGGCGTTGTGAGCACGCCTTCCGGCCGGTCTACAGCCGCTTGGCGCTGCGGAGCAGTTGCGCGTAGAAGCCGTTGCCGTCGATGCGCGAGACGCCGCCCGCGTCGCCCATGGTGGGGCCGTTCTGCTCCTTGCGGCTGGAGACGAAGACGCGGTGGCCGTCGGTGTCCAGGCCCAGGTACAGGGCGACGTGGTCGATGTGGTTGCCGGTGCGGTGGTCCATCTTGAAGAACAGCAGGTCCCCCGGCTGGAGGACGTCGATGTTCTTCGGCCGGACGTACCAGGGCGCGGGGCCCTGGATCTTGATGATGTCGACGCCGGCCTTGGAGCGGGCCATGCCGTCCGCGGTGCGGGGCAGGCCATCGCCGAGGGTGTTGGTGGCCATCAGCGGATAGCGGGCCCGGTAGCCCCACACCATCCGCATGAAACCGGAGCAGTCCAGCGCCCGGTAGCGCTCCTTGTGCGGGTACAGCGTGGCGCCGCTGCGGAAGGTGTACGCGATGCCGAGGTAGTCGTAGAAGTCGTTCTGCTCCAGGCGGTCCACGCCGTCCGCCTTGAACGGGCCGAACACCGCGTCGCCGGCGTACGGGACGCCGGCGGAGTCCTTCTTCACCGGCGCGCCCTGCACGTACTGGAAGGCGATCGCGAAGACGTCGTCCTCCTGGCTGCCGTAGTACTTCCTGAACCAGTCCTTGAACCACTGCTGCTGCTCGGCGCCCTTGGTCCACGGCTCCGGCATCAGCCTCACCCAGTCCTCGGTGACCACCTTGGACTTGGTGTTGGCGGGCTCGCCGAAGGTGCGGGACGGGCCGCGCAGGGTGGCGGTGCGGGCGCCGTCGGTGAAGGTGGCGAGGATCTGCCCGTTCGCGCCGCGCAGCACCGTGCGATCGGGGTTCTTCAGGCGCTCCCAGGTCTGCTTGCCGCCCTGCCGGCCGCCGCCGTTCTCCAGGCTGGGCTGGTCGATGACGGCCTGCGCCGCGGGCGCCTTGGCCTGCTCGTCCTTCCTGAGCTCCACCGTGAGGTAGCCGCTGGCGCCGAGCAGCGCGAGCACGACGGTGGCGTGCAGGACCGGGCGCTTCTTCTTGGAGGGCATGGGGATGGACTCCGTTGGTCAGGCGGCCGGCATGACGCCGAGGAGGATTCCGGCGGTGAGGACGACATAGGCCATGAGCGTCACCGAGCCGGTGGCCAGCAGGGTGGCGCCGCGGGGCTGGCGGACGAGCTGGTAGGCGATCAGGCCCGGGACGATGAAGCCGAGGGTCTGGTTGGCGTACAGCAGCGGGAACTCCAGCGACAGCACGATCATCACGGTCGCCTGGAGGGACACGGCGAGCAGCACGACCGCGGCGAACAGCCGCTTGCCGTAGAGGATGACGAACTTCTGCATCAGCAGCGTCCCGGCGTACGTCAGGACGGTGACGCCGACCACCATCGCGGCCCGCTGGAGGTCCTCCACGAGGGTCAGCGCCAGCCAGCCCGGGGTGATCATGCCGCCCGGCGAGAGGTTGGTGGTCAGGTAGCAGATCAGGGAGAAGAGCAGCCCGATCGCGATGCCGATCGCGGCGATCTCGGGAGTGAGGACGGAGGGGATCAACGGTGCTGCTCTCCTGGATTCTGCCACTGCTGAGAGTCGTCGGCCGGGGACTCGGGCGGGAAACGGGGTTCGAACAGGCCGCGCTGCTGCGGGGCTTGGAGGTGCGGTGCGGGGTCGTGGTACTGCGGCGGCTGCTGGTGCTGCGCCACGGCCGGGGCATGGACGGCCGTGGGCCACGGCTCCCGGTGGCCCTGGTCGTGGGTCTGCCCCGGGTGCGGCTGCCCGTAGGGCTGCACGGCGGTCCGCTGCGCCGGTACGTGCACCGGGGTGCCCTGCGGTGCGTACCGCGTCTCGTACGCCCCCGGATAGCGCTGGTAGGGGTCCAGCCGGGGGGCGTACAGCTGCATGGTCTCGACGTGCTCCGGGTGCCGGTCCGAGGTGCGGGGCCGGGTGCCGGCCGGCCTGGTGGGCGCGTCGTCCGGGCTGTCGTCGGGCGGGAGTTCGGCGAGGTGCTCCAGGAGCAGCTCGCCCTGGCCATGGATGTTGCCGATGGCGACCAGGGAGGAGTCGGGGCCGAGCCGGCCGAGCAGCTCGTGCATGAACTCCTCGGGGTCGCGGCGGTCACCGCCGAGGTCGACGGCCCGGCCGCGGTACGCACCGGGGATGGCGTCGATGGCGGACTTGGCCGGGTGGCCGATGACGAAGACCTGCTCCGGGTCGAGGCCGGGGATGATCTCGCCCATCTGCCCGTTGCGCTCGACCCGGTCGGGACGGCAGTTGATGACCACATTGAGCGGCCGGTGGATGGCGCCGAGGTCGAGCAGCTGGTTGATGTTCATCAGCGTCGACTCGGGGTCGTTGGCCGCGAAGACGTTGGCGAAACGCAGCTTCTTGCCCTCGGGGGCGAGGTAGCGCTCGACGGAGAGGACGCCGGGGTCCGGCGGGGCGTCGTACATGCCCTGCAGGGCCGTCTCGCGGTCGACGCCGACGAGTTGGGCGACGGTGAGCGCGATGGCGACGTTCTCCTTGAAGGTGAACCAGCTGAAGCCGCGCAGCTCCTCGTCGCTGACCGTCTCGGGGTCGGCGTAGATCAGCTCGCAGTTCCGGGCGTCGGCCTCCTCCTGCAGGATGTCGAAGCGGTCCTTCTCGGCGGTGACGCAGATGCCGTTCTCCGGCATGGAACGGCACAGCGAGCGGGCCACGTCGTCGAGGGTGGGTCCCATCTCGGCGAGGTGGTCCTCACGGACGTTGCACAGCACGCCGATGGTGGAGCGGATCAGCTTGGACTGGTTGATCTCCTGGAGGGCCGGCATGACCGCCATGCACTCGATGACGAGTGCGTCCGGCCGGTAGGCGGCCGCACGCCGCACGATGCCGATCTGCTCGACGACGTTGGCGATGCCGAACTTGCGGTAGACGGGCTCCTCGGTGGCGTCCGGGTGGATGAACCGGGCCGCGGTGCCGGTGGTCTTGGCGACGGTGGTCAGACCGCCGCCGCGCAGCGCGCCCGCGCACAGCCGGGTGATGGAGGACTTGCCGCGGATGCCGTTGACCAGGACCCGGGTGGGAATCATGTCGAGGTTCGTGTAGTGCCGTCGCTGTTCGACGATTCCGGCGATCAGCAACACGGCCTCGCACACCACGAGCACGGTGAAGAGGAAGAGCACGGTGGGGTCCCTATTCTCCGACGTTTCTTCCGGCCCCGGCGGGGGTTCGGCTGCCGCTGTCGCGCCTGCGCGGCTGTCCCTGCAACTGCTGCCGGATCAGTTCGAGGCTGCGCACGACGGCGCCCACCTCGTCGTGGTGGCGCGGGAAGAGCACGGTCTTGCGGTCGCCGCCGGCGAGCGCCTCGGCCTGGTCGGCCAGGGCGCGCAGGGGCCGTACGACGATGATGTGCAGCCAGCCCAGGCAGGCGGCCGCGGCGGTCAGCCCGAGCAGCCCGGCGAGGACCGTCCGGTTCTGCAGGCTGTAGGCGGGGATGGCGAGGCCGGAGGCGGGCTGCCAGCTGACCACGGTCCACTTCAGCGGCTTGGCGGCGCCGCCGCCCGTGAAGGGCGCGGCGGCCGCGACGCGGACCGTGCCGCCGCGCAGGACGGTGGCGTAGGCCTGCTTCTTCGCCAGCAGCGGGGTGACATAGGAGGGGGCCTGCTGGAAGGCGAGGTAGCCGGAGTCGCCCGCGATGCTGCGGCCCTTGTCGTCCACCACCCGCACGTCGCCGAGGCCCTGACGGCCCAGCAGCGCGTTGACGAACTCGATGCGGAACTCGCCGACAACGGCGGCGCCGCCCCGGCCGGGCGCCTCGGCGGTGGCGGTGACGACGGGCTTCTTGTCGCTCTCGCCGGTGACCTCGATGGCCCGGCCGGACGGGCCCTTGCCGGCGGTGTGGTGCGGGGCGTGCCCGGCCTGGGCGAGGATCTTCCCGTCGGCACCGAGGACGTAGAGCGACTGGTAGCGGTCGTGGTCCTGCATGGTGCGCTCCAGCACCTTCTGCATGTCCTCGTCCGAGGTGCGGTCGCCGATCAGGACGGCGACGGCGGACAGGTCGGCGTAGCCCTCGTTGAGGGCGCGGCGGACCCGGTCGCTCAGGGTCGCGGTGCGGGACTTCTGGTCGTGCACGACCTGGGTGGGCACCAGTACGGAGCTGTCGGGGCGGTTGAGCAGCGCCATCAGCGGCACCGACCACAGCAGCAGCAGAGCGGCGCCGACCGCGACCAGCGCGCGGGCACCGAGTCCCTTGCGTACGGAAGGCCCCTGGACGTCGACGGGGGCACCGTCCAGTTGCAGCCGCAGCCGCTCCAGGGCGGCGCCGATGCGGGCCGCCTCGCCGGCGCGGGGGACGGTGACCCGGCGGGCGAGGTCGCCGCGGGTGAGCCGGCGGCTCTCCAGGAACAGCCGGATCAGCGGGCGCTGCACGGTGCCGAGCAGCAGCATGACGGCGATCCCGCCGATGAGCAGCAGGGCGCCGGCGGCGGCCAGGCCGAAGGCCGGGCGGGTGATCTGGGAGGCGTGGTCGGATACGCCGACCTCGGTGACCACGGTCAGACCGAGGCTGCTGGCGGTGGTGGTGTCACCGGCCTGCGAGGCGGCGAGCGTGGCGTAGCCGCCCACGGCGCGGACGTTCTTGCCGGTGTCACCGGTGAGGTGGCCGCTGACGCCGGTGTAGCCGCCGGAGCCGGGTTCCTTGGCGCTGATGGGGTTCTGCTCGGCCTTGCGGGCGGCGACCTTGGCGAAGGCCTCCAGCTGCTGCCTGGCCTGCTCGCCGTCGAGGGCCCCGTGACTGGACAGCAGGCGTCCGGTGGGGTCGACGACGCCGATGGCCCGTCCGGGGCCGAGGTCGACGCCGGGGAAGCCGAGGGTGTTGGAGGCCACCAGCAGCTGCTGCGGCTCCCCCGGCCAGGACAGCAGGGCGAGGATGATCAGCCGGGTCTGGCCGTTGTCCAGTCTTACCATGCGCGGCGCGAGGCCGTCTTTTTGTGAGAGTTTGGTGAGATCGATGGCGGTGAGCGGAACGTTCTCGCCCCGTGCGGCGAGCAGTTTTCCGGACTTGATCTCGATGACCGCGGTGCCGCGCCACTTCTGGTAGACGTCGCCGGCCTTGTCCAGGACGGTGTCCGCGGAGACGGGTCTGCCCTCGTTGAAGAGCGTCGCGGTGCCGGTGAGGTCGGTGACCGACTCGTCGAGTGAGGCCCGCAGTGCGATGGCGCCGTCCTCGGCGACGTACTGCTGGGACGTCAGCACCGCCTTCGGGACCAGGGCGTTGTCCGGTTTGCCCAGGGTGAGTGCGGTGACTCCGGCAAGGGAAAGAAGCAGAACCGACAAAACGGCTATCGGTGGTCGGATTCCCCCCAAGAGCGACATGTCGGCCCGTCGGCGGACCTTGTGCCGCCGCTTCGAGCGCGAAGCGGCCAACGGTTTGGCTCCTCTCGTGCAACACCGGCTGCATGCCACGCCCCGGGGACGTCCCACGCCATGGAGCGCACACCAGTGCGGCTCCGACCAACAGACAGATGAACGTTCCATAGGGTTGCACACGTGAAAGAAAAAGGTGAGAAAATCGTTTGAGCTCGAACGCGAAGGGGCAGACGGAGCGTCCTCCTTCATTCGGAGTTCACCCACGCTCGCCGGGCCTCCCCGACCGCCGTGGTGCGGGCGCAGCCGCGCTGGTTATCGTGTGGCGGTCATGACCGGGAAACGAGCGAAGTCGATCAGTATCGCCGCGGCGATCGTCGTCATTGGGGCGTTGGTGGCCGGTTTCGGGGCGTACACGATCGGCCGGGGCGGCCAGGGCCACGACGGCGCCCGGAGCACGCCCCGCACCACCGCACCCGCCGGGGTGCCGCTGGAACGCCGGATCACCGACTTCGCCTCCCACCTGAGCGAGGACGCCGGCTACCGCGAACCGCGCGCGGCCGAACGCCGCACCATCGCGGACGCGGTGGGCCGGATCCTCGACGGGCACCTCGACCAGGCGCGCGCGCTGCTGTCCGGCGTCGACTTCCAGCTCCGCACGCTCACCGACCCCGCCACCGGCCGGTCCTTCGCGGAACTGTCCGACCGCACCGAGACCGGCCCGGCGCCGCGCGGCTGGGGACGCGTCTACGTCGACCTGTCCGAACCCGTCCGGTGGTCGGTGCAGGTGCCGCACCCCACCGCCGACGCCAACACCGAGCGCGTCGGCGCCCGGGTGCTGCTGGGCTCCCCCGGCGGCGTCATGGTGCTCGCCGGCGCCCACCGCAGGGCCGGCGTGGGCAACGCCGCCGACGTGGCGCACCGGACCGACTCCGTCTTCGACGCGGTCTGCGACGAGCTGGCCCGGCGCCGGCTGCCCGGCATCCAGGTGCACGGCTTCGCCGACGACTCCGCCCCCGGCTACGACGTCGTCACCTCCACCGGCAAGGGCACGGCCGGCCGAACGGACGGCCGCCGGCTCGCCGACGCCCTGCACGAGAGGGGATTCGCCGTGTGCCGCGCCTGGGACCGCTCCTGCCCGCTGGAGGGCCACGACAACGTCCAGGGCCACCGGGCCGACGCCGAGCGTCTCACGTTCCTGCACGTCGAGTTCGCCCGCTCGGTGCGCGCGAGCGACGTGCGGATCAACCGGGCGGTGGGGGCTGTGAACTCGATCACCACGCGATGGGCACGGGAGAGCTGAGCGCACGGCACCGTTCTTCCTGCCCGAGCGGCCGTGCGGACACGCCCGCACTCTCGTGCGACGCTGGAGGCATGGACGCGGACACTCCGTTGCTCGTGATCGTCGACGGCGCCAATGTCGTCGGGTCGGTGCCCGACGGCTGGTGGCGGGACCGCAAGGGGGCCGCGGAGCGGCTGCGGGACCGGCTGGCCGCGGACGGGCTGCCGGATCTGCCGCGCGAGGCGGAAATCGTCCTCGTCGTCGAGGGCGCGGCACGCGGCGTCGACCCGGTGCCGGGGGTGCGGGTGGAGGCGGCGGCCGGCAGCGGGGACGACCGGATCGTCGAACTGGTCGAACAGGCCGGCGAGCGCCCCGTTCTGGTCGTCACGGCGGACCGTGAGCTGCGCCAGCGGGTGCGGACACTGGGGGCCGAGGTCACGGGGCCGCGGGCGGTGGGCCGCTGAAGCCCTCCCTCATCTGTCCGAACAGCGCGCGCGCACTCGACCCGGGTTCCGTCATAATTGCCACGTTGTCGTCGCACCGTGGTGGCGCGTCGGCCCCCGTGGCGGGAAGCCGGCCCGACGGACCCGCCGATCTGAGAGGATTCCGGCACCCATGACGGCAGGTGGACGGGAGGCGGGGAGTGGCGCGGATCGCGCGCAGTAGAGACGGGCGTGAGCTCGTCTTCGACTCCTGGGGTGATCCTCAAGGCCACCCTGTTTTCCTGCTGCACGGAACCCCCGGCAGTCGCGAGGGCCCACGGCCGCTGTCGATGGTGCTGTACCAGCTCGGCGTGCACCTCATCGCCTACGACCGCCCCGGCTACGGCGGATCCACCCGCCTGGAGGGCCGCACGGTGGCGCACGCCGCCTGCGACGTCGCGGACATCGCCAGGCATCTCGGGATCGAGGAGTACTCGGTCGTGGGCCGGTCGGGAGGCGGGCCGCACGCCCTCGCCTGCGCGGCGCTCCACCCCGGCCAGGTGCGCAGTGCCGCGGTGCTGGTCAGTCTCGCGCCCCCGGACGCGGACGAGCTGGACTGGTTCGAGGGCATGACGGCCTCCAACGTGCGCGAGTACCGCAACGCCCGGTACCATCCCCACGCCTTGACGAGGACCCTGGCGCAGAACGCGGACGCCATGCGGATCGACCCGCTGTCCCTGCTGGCGGACCTCGACGAGGAGATGCCGGACGTCGACCGTCAGGTCGTCGCGGACGCAGGCATCCTGCGCATGCTGCGGCAGAACTTCCTCACCGGTCTGGAGGAGAGCGCCGACGGCTGGATCGACGACGCGGTGTCATTCTGCAGGCCGTGGGGCTTCTCACCGGCGGACATCTCCGTGCCCACACTGCTGTGGCACGGCGAGCACGACGTGTTCTCCCCCGTCGAGCACTTCAGATGGCTGGCCCGCCGCATTCCGCGGGCCACCGTCGTCCTGCAGCCGTCGGCGGCGCACTTCGCCGCGGTCCCGGCGCTGCCGAAGGTGCTGCGCTGGCTGCGGGAACAGGCACGCAACGGCGCCGCCGCCGCACCGGCGTAACGCCCGGGGCGGCGGCGCCCTTCGGTCAGATCGGGTGGGGATCGAGTTCGAGCCCCACCCGCCGGCCGTCCCTCAGCCGCCTCACCTTGGAGTGTTCGGCGCCGAGCTTGGCGCTGAGGACGTCGAGGCTCCGCCTGGCCAGGTCGTCCGCCTCACGGATCCGGCCCCTCTCCCGGAACAGTACCGAGAGGTTGGCCAGACAGGTCAGCGCCGTGGGGTGGTCACCGCCGAGGCGGTCGGCCAACTCCTGGTGCGCCTCGAGGTAGTTGTGCTCCGCCTGCTCGCTCTCGCCCACGACCGCCTCGGCGTTGGCCAGGTTCATCTGGCAGTTCATGCTGAAGGGGTGCTCCTCGCCGAGCGTCGCCCGCAGGGCGGCCCAGGCATGCTCGCACACCTCTCTCGCCTCCGCGGCCCGACCCGTGGCCAGCAGGTTGATGCCGTGATTGACCGCGCAGGCCAGCGTGTTGGGGTGGGTCTCCCCCAGTTCGGCACCGAACCTGTCGAGCAGTTCGGCGGTCTCGGCCACGGCCTCCTCGTGGCGCTCGGCGGCGGCGTAGTGCCCGGCCAGGCCCAGGCGCACCACCAGCGTCTCCGGGGAGGCGTCCCCCAGCCGTCTGCGGCAGCTGTCCAGTACGTTCTGGCTGATCTCGATGGCCTCCGCCAGCCGGTCGAGTCTGCGCAGCGTGATGGCGAGCGCCTTGGCGGCCTCCTGGGCCGGCGGCGAGTCGAGCCCCAGGTGCTTGACCGCCGTGTCGTAGACGCCGCGCAGGGTCTCCGCGGACACCTCGTAGTCGCCGCACGAGCGCTGGTCACGGCCCAGGTTGATCAGCGAGGACAGCGTGAACGGATGGTGGGAGCCGAGCGTGTCGCGCCGGTGTTCGCAATTCGCCTTGTCGACCTCCTGCGCCGCGAAGCAGTCGCCGGCCATGCGCATCGACACGGCCAGGTTGTTCGCCGCGACAAGTGCGCGGGGATGGTCCTCGCCCAGCAGGTCCACGGACCGTTCGTACGTCTCGCGGTCGATCTCCAGCGCCCGCCGCACCCGGCCGACCGCGCGCAGGTCGGCCGCCAGGCTGCCCGCCGTCATCAGCGTGTGCGGGTCGTCGTCGCCCAGGCAGGCGCGCTGGCGTTCGTAGACGTCCTGGTCGATGTCGAGTGCCCTTCTGTACCAGCCCTGGAAGCGCAGCACATTGGCGATCTCGTAGCGAAGGTGCAGCGTCCAGCGGTCGTCCGGGCCCGACTCCTTCAGCCAGGGGGTCAGCAGCTCCTCGCCGAGCGCCAGGGCCTCCCCGTACTCGCCGCGGACCCGCTGGTAGCGCAGCCAGTCGGTCATCAGACGGCGGATACCGTTGTCCAGCGAGAACTTGGTCCACGGCGTCTTCAGATGCGGCCAGATGGTGTTGTAGCGCGACCAGTTCTCCGGGCGTTCCACATCGCCCTCGGCGGCGGGACGCGCGCCGCTGAGCACGGCGCGGACCCGGGCACGGGCCTCCTCCCGTTCCGCCTCGGACATCGAGGAGCGCACCGCGGCCTGGACGAGGCGGTGCACCTGGAAGCTGTGGCTCTTGCGGTCGGCCTTGGCCAGCGCATAGCGGCCGAGCTGCCGGGTGGCCCGGGACACCATGGCCGTCCCGTCGGCGCCGGGCTGGACGATGCTCAGGGCATCGCCCATCTCCTTGCCGTTGAGCAGGTCCAGGGAGATGGGGTCCGCGCCGAAGTGGGCGCACAGTTGAAGCAGCCGCCGCGCGACCGGGGAGTTGAGCTGCTGAACGGAGAGGTTCCAGGTGGCGCCCACCTGGAGCGGATAGGCGTCGGCGTCGGCCCCCTCGGTCAGGTTCGCCAGCTGGGTCTCCAGCAGCCGCAGGTACTGGGTGGCGTCCTGGCCGGTCTCGTTGAGCCAGGCGGCGGCCTGGTCGACGGCCAGCGGCAGGTCACCGAGGGCTTCCGCGACCTGTTCCGCGTCCTCGGCGCTGATGGCGGAGACCCGGTGCAGCAGGTGCTCGACGCTCTCCGCGCGGGTGAAGACATCGACGTCCATCCGCTCGGCGAGCTGCGTCCAGCCCTCGTTGCGGGTGGTGATCAGCACATGGCCGGTGGGGCTGTTGACCACCATGCGGCCGATGGACTCGGGGGTGGTGGCGTTGTCGAAGACCAGCAGCCACCGCTCGTACTTCTGACCCCGGCGCAGTGCGTCGCGCACCGCGTCGGCGGTGGCGCCGATGCTGTCGCGCTCCTCGACGCCGAGGCGGGGCGCGAGTTCGGCGTACTGGCGCAGTGCGAGGTCGCCGAACTCCGCCTCGATCCACCAGACGACGTCGTAGTTGCCCCGGTAGCGGTGGGCGTATTCGGTGGCCAGCTGGGTCTTGCCGACACCGCCCATGCCGTGCAGCAGGGTCGCCGTGCCGGTGTCGGCCAGCCGCTGCCGCAGTCGTTCCAGCAGCTCGCCACGACCGGTGAAGGCCGGATTGCGCACGGGCACCGACCACACGGGGGGCTCCGCACCGGGGTAGCGGGGACCGGCGTCCGCGGGGTGTTCGAACTGGACCAGTGGCGCGTCCACGGCACGCAGCAGGGCGCTGCGGGCGGCCGCCTCGTTGAGATTGCTCAGATGGACGGGGGTGCGGTCCGAGAACGGATGGCCGAGCCGGACGTCGCTGACCCTGACCGGAACCAGGGTGCGCCGCGAACCCATGGGGTCGGCGGCTGCCACCGCCTCCCAGACGGCCCTGGCCTGGGGGGACTTCTGGTAGGCGGCCGAGAGGACCGCCACGGTGCGGGCGGCCGCGCGCACCTTGGCGTCGGTGTCGTCCAGCAGGGGCAAGCCGACGCCCGAGCCGTCCTCGGAGCGCGGGTCGCCGACGGTGAACCCGGCGTCGCTGAGCACCCTTCTGATCCAGTCCGCCCAGATCTGGTCCTCGGGCACGTAGCTCAGGAAGATGTGCGTGGGCAGCGGCTGCTGACGTCGTACGACGGTCTTGAGATAGGTCTGGCGCTCCTCCTCGGTCATCGGGACGAGCGAGGTCACCTCGCCCGCCGTGATGACCTCGGTCAGCCGCTCACAGGCCGCCAGCAGGGAGCCCGGGGTGCCCGGCTCGTCCCGGAAGGTCGCCAGGATCTCCTCGTAGGCGTACGTGGGCTTGTAGGGGACCTCGACATTGCCCCAGTACCGGCGCGGGTCGACGTCCGGGGTGTCCATGAGCAACTGGTCGAAGGTCCGGCGGACCTTGGCCCGGGCGGCCTCCAGCCGGTCCGCCTCGGAGTCCTCGACCCGCATCGGCACCGGCAGGATCCGCACCCGCCGGTCCCCCCGGGTGTCCTCCACCCGGTGGGTGACGGCCGCGGCGCCCTCGATGCTCTGGTCGTTGTGGGTGAAACAGTTCACCAGCACGTCGGGGAAGTGCAGGGTGCAGATGTCGGAGATGTCGCTGAGGCCGGTACGGCTGTCGATCAGGACGTAGTCGTAGCCGCGCCGGAACTGGGCGCACAGGGCGTCCAGGAACTGCCCGCCGCACTGGTCCTCGTAGAAGCGGTTCCAGTTGAACTGGGAGAAGATGGAGGAGTAGTTGCGGTCCTGGCGGCCGGCCGAGATGTACTCCAGTCGCCCGCCGTGCGGGAAGTTCCAGACCAGCGGCGAGACGGCCCTGGTGATGTCGGCCTGTCCCGTGATCCAGGCGCCGAGCCGGGACGCCTCCTCGGGGCCTCCGCGATGGCCGCGCAGGACGTCGGTCACCCGCAGCATGTAGTCGTTGATCAGGTCCAGCACGCCGGGACGGACGCTGAGCGCGTCCGGTTCGAGGAAGGGCCGCAGGAAGCGGTCCAGTCCCGGTGCCTCCAGGTCCCAGTCGACCACCAGGACCCGTTTGCCCTGCGAGGCGATGATCCAGGCGGTGTTGGCCAGGGCCATGGTGCGGCCGGTGCCGCCCTTGTAGCTGTAGAACGTGACGATCTTTCCGCCGTCGGGGCGGGCGAGCACGCCGGTCACGGTTGAGCCTCCTGGTCACCCTGGGAGCCGGTCCGCCGCGGAGCGGAGGCGGCCGGTCCGCCGGAGTCGGCGTCGGGCCACGTCGCCGAGGCGAGGGACCTGGTCGGGGATGGTAGCGGAACCCGGTTCAAGTATTGCTGAGCCGCGTTGTTGGCGAGCTCCATGAAGCGCGAGTTGAACGCCTCCGAGTTCTCGATGCCCGCCACCGCCGCCCGCTGGATGGCCCGCCCCCGGCTCAGCCGCCGGGGCAGCGCCGTCCGGAGCAGTTCCTTGAGCCGGGAACGCGCCTGTGCGGTCTGGGTGTCGTCGGCCAGCGGCGTCAGCACGGTCACCCAGGGCAGGTCCCGCGCGTCGAACGCGCGCAGCCGCTCGACGGCCGAACGGTCGTACAGGATCCAGGGATCGAGGATGAGCACCCACGGGCAGGTGGGCTCCTGCTTGCCGAGGAAGACGGCCTCGGCCTCGTCGAAGGTGCGGATCTCGGGGGCGAAGGCGATGTTGCGGGCGAGTTCGGCCGTGCGCGCGGCGAGCGGGGTGCCGAAACCGTCGCTGAAGGGCTGCCAGTCCCCGGGTTCGGGGCCGTACTTGGCGTCCGTGCGGCCCGGGGGCAGATGGTGGATGTCCGGGGCGAGTACGGCGATGCCGAGCGGGTGCCAGGCGGCCGCGGCGAAGGCGTCGGGCACGTCGTCCAGGTCCGCCGGTTCGGCGTCGGCCGGCGGCCGGGCGCGGACATGACGCGCCGCCTGCACCACGCACTGGGCGATCCTGCCCACACACTGCTGGTACGCCGTCCGGTTCTCCGGGTCCAGGCGCAGGCCGTACATCCCGTCCTGCGCGTAGAGCTCCAGCGCGTCCGGTGCCACGGGCGAGGCGGGCGCCGGCGGGGCCGGGGTGGGCAGGTCCAGGTCGACGACGACGGGGCGCGCGGCGGTGGGTACGGGCGTCCACAGCACCGGCACCAGGACACCCGAGACGTCCCGGTGGGTGAAGGCGTACCACTGCCTGCCGCACGTGGCGTTGCTGAAGTAGCGGCGCGAGATCAGCGGCACGAAGCTGTGGCAGCGGTGCAGCGCGCGGGCCGTGCGGGCCTTGTCGCGGCCCGGGGCGTCCAGGTAGCCGACGGTGGTGAGCCGGGAGGTGCCCGCCAGCCGTGCGACCTCCTTGCGCAGGTCGGTGTAGAACTCCAGGACGTTCTTGTCGGGGGGCGGATGCCCGGATCCGCCGTGTTCGCCCGGGGGCGGGACGGCGGCGTGGCTCAGAAAGAAGTACGGCGACTGCTCGGCACCTGGGGCGAAACGGCTCCCACGCATCAGTGCTCCTCACCGGCCGGGCCGTTCAGAGGGTCGAACAGGTCGTCGAAGAGGGCGGGGTCGCACGGTTCCAGGCGGGCGCTGACCGCCACTTCGACGATGTTCCTGGCGAGTCGGTAGACCACTTTGTTGAAGGTCCGGTCGCGGCCGTCGGAGAGCAGTCCGAACAGCCCGCCGTCCACGTAGTCGTGGCCCAGGTCGTCGTGGGCGTACTGCACGTCGGCGTAGGGTCTGGGGATCTCGTCGGGGCTGAGCGGGGTCCACAGGACGGGAACGACCGCCTTGCGGGTGAACGTGCGCCGGGCGAGCTGCAGCTGCTGCCGGCGCTCGAAGCACTGCCACTCCACGTCGCACCACTTGCTGATGAACAGCCGCCGCGACAGGACCGGGACCAGCACCTGGCACCGCGCGAGATGGTCCTTCAGCTCGCTGCGCCAGGCCGCCCCCAGCCGGGTCCGGGAGTCGAGGTAGACCGGGTCGATCCCGGCCCCGAGATCGGTGAGCTCCATCAGGTCCGCGGACAGCTTGGCGTGGAAGCGTTTCATGTGGCCGCCCGGCGACTGGGGTGTGCGGCCGTAACTGAGGAACGCGTAGGGCTGCTGGATGCTCGGGGGCGGCCCGCCGCGCCCGTGGTTCTCAGGCACGGCCGGCCTCCGCGGGACGCTCCCCGGCCGGTTGGCGGCAGACGGTCATCCAGGCGAGCGCGGCGTCCACGGCCCACGGCAGCGGCAGCAGCCGGCAGTCGGCGTGGCCCACGCGACCCCGGACGACGGGCGAGCGGCCCTCGTGCGGCCGCGTCTCCAGCCACCGGCCCAGCACCCCGAAGTCGCTGTCGTCGAGGTCCACGTCCGTGAAGCCGGTCCAGCGCGGGCCGTTGTCGGTCAGCACCCTGCAGTCGTAGCGGCGGCGGGGCGGCGCGGGCAGCCGGTACTCCGCCAGGTGGAACGCGGTACAGACCTCGAAGCCGACGCCGAGCAGCAGGATGGAGGCGCCCATCTCGTACAGACGGCCGAGGGGGGAGCGCTCACCGAGCAGACACTCCAGCTCGTGCCCGGCGGTGATCCGGGCGGCCCCGGCCCCGAGCGCGGCGAAGGACGTCTGCGGATGCCGGCTGCGCACCGCCTGCCCGCTCAGGCGCACCTCTTCGGCGATCCGTCCCATGCCGTCGGAAGGCGTGGAAGCCACGCTGAAGGGCTCCATGTTCTCACGGTAGGACAGAAGTTGATGCTTTGTCAGGCCGTGCGTCATGCTGACGTACGTGCGGGACGTCAGGGAGTTTCCCTCGGTGAACGTGGGCACCACCAAAGTGCCGTCCGGGCCCAGTGCGCGGCGCAGCGCGCGAACCACCGTACGGCTGCCGCCGCGCACCGGTCCGACGGCCCGCAGGGACGAGTGCACCAGCAGGGTCGCACCCCTCTCGACTCCGAGTCTTCCCAGGTCGGCGGCGAGGGAGGCCGCGGTGAACATCCGCCGTCAGTCCCGCAGCCTGGCGGCGACGCGGCGCCCCTGGCGGGTGAGTCCGTCGTGCGGCACCCGGCTTGCCGGAAGCCGGCCGAGGTAGGCGGACCGCAGGCCTTCCACCGCCTCGTCGTCCGTGGCGAGATCGAACAGGTCCAACAGGGCGTTGAACTTCACCTGCTGTACTCCTTCTACGATCAGCTCGGCCAGCGACCCGGCGGTTTCCGGCAGGGTGAGCCCCAGGGCGCCGAAGGCCTGCGGGTGGGCGGCTGCCGTTTTCTGCCCGTCTTCCCCGCGCAGGGGGGTACATGCGGCGAGCAGGGTGCGGATGCCCGGTGCGCGGCGGGCGTGCCGGGTGCGGACGATGTCGCAGGCCTCGGTGAACCGCCGGGCCCACAGGCCGTACTCGGCGTCGTCCAGTCGGGGCGAGGGCGTCGCGGGGTAGCCGTCCCGGTAGGGGTCGCCGTCCTCCAGGAGGACCCGCAACTCCCCGGCCACGATGCGGCGCACCGGCTCCCAGCGCCCGGCGCGGTCCGGGGCGCGGGCGACCGGCAGCGCGGCTTCGTGGCCGTCGGTGCCGATCAGCAGGGTGCCGCCGTGTGCGGCGAGCACGACCTGGTCGCCGGACGCGGGCAGGACCAGACGCCCGAAGGAGGGCACATGGATCGAGCCGGCGGTCGCGGGCAGCCCGATCCGCAGGTCGGCGCCCGCACGCAGGGCCGCGGACACGGCGATCTCGGCGAGCCGCTGCCGGACGGCGTCCGGCCGCAGCCGTCCTTCCAGGCCTCGCACCGCCCACGCGCCGAGGTAGGGGTGGCGCAGCGCGGCGGCCGTCTGGTGCGGCCACCGGCGGTCCAGCCGGGTCAGCGCGGCTGCCTCGGGGCCCGGGTACCTGGCGCACACGGCGGCCAGCAGCATCCTGCGGATGCTGGCCTCGGCGCGCAGCAGGCCGCGCAGCGCGTCGTCGTCGCCGTCGCCCGCGGCCAGGGAGTCGAAGCCGGCCGGGGTGAGGGTGTGGGCGCGGACGGCCCGGCCCGGGCCGGGGGCCCGCAGGACGTGGCCGATCAGCCGGAAGAGGTCGTCGCAGTACACGGACGGGTTGTCGAAGGCGTTGCCGGAACGGTGGCGGTGACCGTAGAGCCCGCCCCCGCAGATGCGCACCACGCGGCAGTCCCGGCAGGTGCGGCACAGGCCGGCCACTCCGGTCTGCTGGGCGAGGAACCCGGGGTGCCCGGCCGCCTGGTCGAAGGAGTGGCGCAGGACGTGGAATCCGGTCCGTGGCGCGTCCTGCTCCGCCGTCTTGAGCCAGTCGGCCTGCTCGATCTCCCCGTCGGTCTCCACCACGACGAGGTCGGGGCTGCCCAGGCCGAGCGCCTCGGTGAAGGAGTCGCGACCGTCACGGCCGGCTTCGAGCGAGTCGAAGAGGCGGACCGGGAAGGGGCGGCCCCTGTCTCTCCAGCGGTCGTAGACGCGGATCAGCCACTGGGCGTAGGCGTCCGGAGGGTCCGCGGGACGCGGCGGTGGGTGGTCCCAGGTGGCGTGCGGCAGCAGGAAGTCCACCCGGGGCGGGGCGAGCGCGGCCAGGGCCTCGTACACGGTGATCGGGTCGTTCTCGACGTCGACGGTGCACAGCAGGCCCGCGAAGGCGGACCGGTAGCGCGGAGAGCCGATGAGGCGGACCGCGCGCACGACCGCGTCGTAGGATCCCGTGCCGTCGCTCCGCCTGCGGTGCCGGTCGTTGGCGGCGCGGTCCCCGTCCAGCGAGATGCCGGCGCGGATCCCCTCGCGGACCAGCATGGCGCAGACGTCCTCGTCCAGCAGAAGGCCGTTGGTCTGCATGCGCAGGTCGAGGTCGCACACTCCGTCGAGGGCCTCGCGCAGGGCCGAGGCGATCCGGGCCAGCCGCTCGCGTCCCGCGAGCAGCGGCTCGCCGCCGTGCAGGATGACGTGCAGCCGCGGCACCTCGGGGTGGGCCCGGGCGTGCTCGGCGATCCGGGACACCGTCGCCGTCACCACCGCGTCCGGGACGACCCGCGGTCTTCTGCGCCAGCTCTGGTCGGCGTGGCGGTAGACGTAGCAGTGGTCGCAAGCGAGGTCGCACCTGCTGTGCACCTTCAGGACGAACTGCCTGAACCCCCTCGCCTCGACGGTCATCGCCCGCGGTGTCCGGCCCGTTCAGATGCTGGAGTTGAAGCTGGGGCCCCACGGCCCCGTGGACGGCAGCAGTCGGCTCAGCGTGCCCGGGTCGGTGTCGGCCAGGGCGTCCAGGGGCGTGCCGGCGCAGTCCGGGATGCGGGTGGTGCACTGCGGCGGCTGTGTGGTCGTCGCCGGTAATCCGTTCGGATCCGCACCGGAATGTGCTCCGGCAGTGCTCATCGTGGTCTCCTTCGCCGGTTCAACGGACGGGTAGACACTGGGCAGTCGAGGTGCGAGGACACCTCACCGGACCACCATCATCAGGGCCGGATCAGCGCAGTGACAAGAGCCGCGAAGGGCGCATACGAGCCAGGTTCGGCCAGGCCCGCGCGGGACGACTCCGCACGCGACGCCCGTGATCGGCAATCCAGGGGGTGCCGTTCGGATCACCCCCTAGGGAACGGTGCCGGCCCCCGGTGCCCGGCCGGCCGTGGACTGCTCGCGTCCGGCCAGCCGGCTGTGCGAGCGGCCGTAGAGGAAGTAGACCCCGAAGCCGATCACCATCCAGACGGCGAACCGGAGCCAGGTCTCGGCGGGCAGGTTCAGCATCAGCCACAGCGACGCGCACACCGACAGGATCGGGATGACCGGCACCCACGGGGTGCGGAAGGCGCGGTGCAGGTCGGGCCGGGTCCTGCGGAGGATGATCACACTGATCGCGACGACGACGAAGGCGAACAGCGTGCCGATGTTCACCAGCTCCGCCAGTTCGCTCAGGCTGGTGAAGCCGGCGACGATCGCGATGATCACGCCGAGCAGGATGGTGGGCCGGTGCGGGGTCCGGAAGCGCGGGTGGACGCGGGAGAAGAAACGCGGCAGCAGTCCGTCCCGGCTCATCGCGAAGAACACCCGGGTCTGGCCGAGCAGCAGGATCATGCAGACCGAGGTCAGACCGACCGCGGCGCCGAAGCTGATCACGCCCGCGAACCAGGGGTGGCCGACGGCCTTGAACGCGTCCGCGAGGGGGGCATCGATGGACAGGTTCCGGTAGTTCTGCATACCGGTCACGACGACCGCCACCGCCACGTAGAGCACGGTGCAGATGAACAGCGAGCCGAGGATGCCGCGCGGCATGTCGCGCTGCGGGTTGCGGGTCTCCTCGGCGGCCGTGGCCACGATGTCGAAGCCGATGAAGGCGAAGAAGACGACCGAGGCGGCGGTGAAGATGCCCATGACGCCGTAGTTGGACGGCGCCCAGCCGAACATCAGCTGGATCAGCGGGGCCTTGAGGCTGCTCTCCGCCGCCACGGTCTGGGCCGGGGGGACGAACGGCTGGTAGTTGGTGCCCGTGATGAAGAACGCGCCCGCGATGATCACGATGAGGACGACGGTCACCTTGACGGCGACGATGACCGTGGTGACGCGTGCGGACAGTTTGACGCCGACGACGAGGATGCAGGTGAGGACGAGGACGAGGGCGGCGGCCAGGATGTCGAACCCGAAGCCCGAGGCGCCCTCCCGGCCCGACAGATAGGCCGGCAGGTGCCAGCCGACGTTGTCCATGAGCGAGCGGATGTAGCCCGACCAGCCGACGGCGACCACCGCCGTGCCGAGGGCGAACTCCAGGACCAGGTCCCAGCCGATGATCCAGGCGGGCAGTTCGCCCAGGGAGGCGTACGAGAAGGTGTACGCGGACCCCGCCACCGGGACGGTGGAGGCGAACTCCGCGTAGCACAGCGCGGCGAGAGCGCAGACGACGCCCGCCGCGACGAAGCCCAGGGAGACGGCCGGACCCGCGTTCTCCTTGGCGACTTTGCCGGTGAGGACGAAGATGCCGGTGCCGATGATGACACCGACACCGAAGACGGTCAGATCCAGCGCGGACAGGGACTTCCTGAGTGCGTGTTCGGGTTCCTCGGTGTCCTGGATCGACTGCTCGACGTTCTTCGTCCTGAAGAGCGTACTGCTCACGTGCCTACCTCCCCTGTTTGCCGTCCTCTTTGTCGTCCTCGACATGGCTCGACTTGATCGAGAGGGCTGGGGATGCGTATGCCCCGGCACTGGCAGGTTCACGCAGCGGGGCCGGTTCCGCCACCGGTGGGGTGGCGGAACCGGCCCAATGGGTTGAAGGGCCCGTCGGAGTGTCAGTCGCGCGCGGGCTCCACCGAGTCGACCTCGGCGCCGGTCCGCTCGAACCGGCCGTCGAGCTTGGAGACGAGCCCGGTGACCTGACGGGCGATGTCGGGCGCGGTCAGGCCGATCTCCGCCATGACCTCGGCGCGGGAGGCGTGGTCCAGGAAGCGCGGCGGGATGCCGAAGTCGCGCAGCGGCACGTCGACGCCCGCGTCCCTGAGGGACTGGGCGATCGCGGAGCCGACACCGCCGACGCGGGAGTTGTCCTCGACCGTCACCACCACGCGGTGCCGTTCGGCGAGCGGGGCCATGGCCTCGTCGACGGGCTTGACCCAGCGCGGGTCGACGACGGTGGTGGAGATGCCCTGCTTGTCGAGGAGCGCGGCGACCTCCAGGCACATCGGTGCGAGGGCGCCGACGGAGACGAGGAGCACGTCCGGGGTGTCGGTGCCCGGCTCGCGCAGTACGTCCATCCCGCCGACGCGGCCCACGGCGGGTACGGCCGGGCCGACGGCGCCCTTGGAGAAGCGGACCACGGTCGGCGCGTCGTCGACCTCGACCGCCTCGCGCAGCTGGGCGCGGACCTGGTCGGCGTCGCGCGGGGCGGCCAGCCGAAGACCGGGGACGACCTGGAGGATCGACATGTCCCACATGCCGTTGTGGGAGGCACCGTCGGTGCCGGTGATACCGGCCCGGTCCAGTACGAAGGTGACGCCGCAGCGGTGCAGCGCCACGTCCATCAGCACCTGGTCGAAGGCGCGGTTGAGGAAGGTGGCGTACACGGCGAACACGGGGTGCAGTCCGCCGTGGGCCAGGCCGGCCGCGGAGACCGCGCCGTGCTGCTCGGCGATGCCGACGTCGTAGACCCGGTGCGGGAAGGCCTTGGCGAACTTGTCGAGGCCGACCGGCTGGAGCATGGCGGCCGTGATGGCGACGACGTCCTTGCGCTCCTTGCCGAGCTTGACCATCTCGTCGCCGAAGACGGAGGTCCAGTCGGCGCCGGACGTGGCGATGGGCAGGCCGGTGTCCGGATGGATCTTGCCCACGGCGTGGAAGCGGTCGGCCTCGTCCTGGAGGGCGGGCTGGTAGCCGCGGCCCTTCTCGGTGAGGCAGTGCACGATGACCGGGCCGCCGAAGCGCTTGGCGCGGGCGAGGGCGGACTCCAGGGCCTCGATGTTGTGGCCGTCGATCGGGCCGACGTACTTCAGGCCCAGGTCCTCGAACATGCCCTGCGGGGCGATGAAGTCCTTCAGGCCCTTCTTGGCTCCGTGCAGGGTCTCGTAGAGGGGTTTGCCGACGACGGGGGTGCGCTCCAGTACCTCTTTGGTGCGGGCCAGGAAGCGCTCGTAACCGTCCGTGGTGCGCAGGGTGGCCAGGTGGTTGGCGAGGCCGCCGATGGTGGGCGCGTACGACCGCTCGTTGTCGTTGACGACGATGACCAGCGGGCGGTCTTTGGCATCGGCGATGTTGTTGAGCGCCTCCCAGGCCATGCCGCCGGTCAGCGCGCCGTCGCCGATCACCGCGACGACGTGGCTGTCGCGCTCCAGCAGCTGGTTGGCCTTGGCGATACCGTCGGCCCAGCCCAGGACCGTGGAGGCGTGGCTGTTCTCGATGACGTCGTGCTCGGACTCGGCCTGCGAGGGGTAGCCCGACAGGCCCCCCTTCATCTTCAGGCGGGCGAAGTCCTGGCGGCCGGTGAGCAGCTTGTGCACGTAGGACTGGTGGCCCGTGTCCCACAGCACCTTGTCCTTCGGTGAGTCGAAGACCCGGTGCAGGGCGATGGTCAGCTCCACGACGCCGAGGTTGGGGCCCAGGTGGCCGCCGGTCTTGGAGACGGCCTCGACGAGGAAGGTCCGGATCTCCTCTGCCAGCTGGTCCAGCTCCTCCAGGCTGAGCCGGTCCAGATCGCGCGGTCCCCTGATGCGGGTCAGCAGCGGCACCCGTGCCTCCTTGCAGTAGAGCTGATCGAGCTGTTGCCGGGCCTGTCGAGTCTAATGTTCCGCCTGAGCGGCCGATGTCCGGGCCGTGCGTCGTAGGTCACGCGAACGGCGGTACCCCGGTGAGACCTTTTCCATGACATGACTGTGCCCGGCACCGCCGTTGGTGCCGGGCACAGTGGCTTGGCCGGACGGCGCTACGCGCGCCCCGCCGTCTTCTGCGTCTTGCGGGTCACCGCGTCGATGACGACGGTCGCCAGCAGGACGCCACCGGTGATCATGTACTGAACCGGGGAGGCGATGCCCTCCAGGGCGAGGCCGTACTGGATCGAGATGATCACCAGCACGCCCAGGAGCGCGTTCCAGGTGCGGCCACGGCCACCGAAGAGGGACGTACCGCCGATCACGGCCGCCGCGATCGCGTTCATCAGCAGATCACCGCCACCGGCGCCCTGGTTGGCGGACGCGATCTTGGAGGCGATGAACAGACCGCCGAGCGCCGCGAACGTGCCGGAGATGGCGAAGACCGAGATCCGGACCATGTCCACGTTGATACCGGCACGCCGGGACGCCTCGACGCTGCCGCCGAGTGCGAAGATCTTGCGGCCGTACGGGGTGCGGCGCAGGACGAAGTCGGAGACCAGCAGCACGCCGACGAAGACCACCACGGCGAGCGGCAGACCCTTGTACTGGTTGAACACGATCGCCACGGCGAAGGAGACGACGGCCAGCAGCCCGGTGCGCAGAATGGTTTCGCTGAGCGGCCTGGACGGCACGCCGGCGGCCTCGCGGCGCTTGTTGCCGTAGAAGGAGCTGAGGAAGAACAGCACCGTCACCGCGGCGGCCAGACCGTAGGCCGCGGCCACGTCGGAGAAGTAGTACGTGGTCAGCTTGGCGACCAGTCCGTCGCTGTTCAGGTTGATCGTGCCGTTGTCGCCCAGGATCTTGAGCATGAAGCCGTTCCAGAACAGCAGGCCGGCCAGGGTGACGGCGAACGCCGGCACACCGATCTTGGCGAAGAAGAAGCCCTGGATCGCACCGGCGACCGTTCCGGTGAGGATGGCCAGCACGAAGGCCAGCACCTCGTTCATGCCGTGAGTGACGTTCAGCACCGCGAAGGTCGCGCCCGCCACACCGGAGAGCGAACCGACCGACAGGTCGATCTCACCGAGCAGCAGGACGAACACGATGCCGACGGCGATCATGCCCGTGCCGACCATGGCGACGGAGATGTCGGACAGGTTGCCCGCGGTGAGGAAGTTGGAGTTCAGGCTCTGGAAGATGATCCAGATGACCACCAGGCCGATGACGACCGGCATGGACCCGAGGTCACCGGCCTTCATCTTCCGCTTGAACTCGGTGACGTATCCCGCGAGGCCCTGTTCGCGCACCAGCAGTCGGGGGTCGACGGCGACGTCGGAGCCGCGTGCCGCCTCGGGGTTCTCCACGACGGTGTCCTCGGGGGGCGTGGAGGTCTTGTCGATGCTCACTTCTTGATCTCCCCATTGGTGCGCGCCGCACGACGGGTGACGGCATTGTCCGTGGCGCCGGTGATGGCGGAGATGATCTCTTCCTGTGAGGTCGACTTGACCTCGAAGACGCCGTTGTTGCGGCCCAGACGCAGGACGGCCACCTTGTCGGCGACGGCCTTCACGTCGGCCATGTTGTGGCTGATGAGGATCACGGCGTGACCGCGCTCCCGCAGCCGCTCCACCAGGTCGAGGACCTGAGCGGTCTGCTCGACGCCGAGGGCGGCGGTGGGCTCGTCGAGGATGACGAGCTTGGGCTCACCGAGCATGGAGCGGGCGATGGCCACAGTCTGGCGCTGACCGCCGGAGAGCGAGGCGATCGGGATGCGGACGCTGGGGATGCGGATGGAGAGCGTGTCCAGCAGCTCGCGGGAGCGGCGCTCCATCTCCACCTCGTCCAGGACACCGCGCTTGCGGATCTCCCGGCCCAGGTAGAGGTTGCCGACGACGTCGATGTTGTCGCAGAGGGCGAGGTCCTGGTAGACCGTCGCGATGCCCAGGTTCTGGGCGTCGTGCGGCTTGCCGATCTGGACCGTCTTGCCTTCCCATTCGATGGCGCCCTCATCGATGGGGTGCACGCCGGCGATCGTCTTGACCAGCGTGGACTTTCCGGCGCCGTTGTCGCCGACCAGGGCGACCACCTCACCGGCGTGGACCTCAAGCTCTACGTCGGTGAGCGCCTGGACGGCACCGAACCGCTTGGAGACCCCGCGCAACGCCAGCACGGGCGTAGCGGACACGTGAACCATCTCCTTCGCCGCCTGACCCGGCGGGAGGTTGTGCAGAAGTTTGGGGGGATTGTTCCGTCCGGCACCCCGCACGAGCTTGCGGGGCTGTTTGATTCGCGGGGCGCCGGAGGAGCCTGTGGGCGCCTTCGTCCCGCTGGGGGAATTCAAGAGCGAATTCCCCTAGTTGGAAAGGCGCGGACCGCTGCTTACTTCAGACCGATCTTGTCGCAGGCCGCCTTGTACTGGGCGGTGCAGATGTCCGGGATCGTGTAGACGCCGTCCTTGACGACGGTGTCCTTGATGTTGTCCTTGGTCAGCGCGGTGACCGGCACCAGGACCGAGGGCACCTGCTTGGTGGTCGGGCTGTCGACCTTGTCCTTGGCGACGGAGAGCGGCTTGCCCTGGGCCAGGTCCACGGCCATCTCGGCGGCGGCGGCGGCCTCGGGGGCGTACGGCTTGTAGACGCTCATGTACTGCTCACCGGAGACGATGCGCTGCACACCCGCGAGCTCCGCGTCCTGGCCGGTGACCGGGATGTTGGAGATGCCGGCGGCCTTGAGGGCGGTGATGATACCGCCGGCCATGCCGTCGTTGGCGGAGTAGACGCCGACGAGGTTGTTCTTGCCGAGAGCCGAAATGGCGCCCTCCATGTTGGAGTTGGCGTTCTCCGGCTTCCACTCCTTGGTGTCGTACTCCTTGCCGACGTTCACCTTGCCGTCGAGCACCTCGTGGGCGCCCTTCTTGAACTGCGCGGCGTTCGGGTCGGTGGAGGAGCCGTTCATCATGACGATCTTGCCGGACTTGGCCTTGGAGCCCAGCGCCTTCAGCAGCGCCTCGCCCTGGGTCTTGCCGACCGTCTCGTTGTCGAACGAGGTGTAGGCGTCGATCGGGCCCTGCGCCAGGCGGTCGTAGGCGACGACCGGGATGCCCTGGTCCTTGGCCTTCTGCACCGAGTTCTTGATGGCGGCGGCGTCCACGGCGTCGACGATCAGCACGTCCACCTTGTTGGTGATCATGGTGTCGACCTGCTGGTTCTGCAGCGAGGCGTCCTGCTTGGCGTTGGCGTAGACGACCTGGCCCTTGCCGTTGGTGAGCTCCTTGACCTTCTTCTCGATCATGGGGCGGTCGAACTTCTCGTAACGAGCGGTCTGGTTCTCCGGCAGGAGCAGACCGACCTTGATGGCATCGCCCTTCTTGGCGCTGCCGGAGGCCTTGGCGGAGCCGCCACCGGACTCCTTGGCGCTGCCACAGGCGGCGAGCGAGACGGCCATGGCACCAGCAGCAACGGCGAAGGCCGCACGACGCATACGCGTGTTCACTTCTTTAAACCTCCCTGACGAGGCCGCGTCGTTGCGGCCGAGGTGGCTGGAAGTCAACTCGGCCACACGTGCGACGTCAAGAAGTAAATCCTTAACGAGATGGCAACGGTGCCATCCGTTCTCTAAGTGAACGCGGGGGTAGCCGCCGGCAGGGAGCCGTCCAAAAGGGTCGAATCGCCCATCTCGCTGAGCGCGAGGGCGAGCGCCCCGAGCACCTCCGCACGGCCCCCAAGTGCCCCGGGAAGTACGGAGAGTTGGCGCGCCGCGCTGGGGATGGCGTACCGCCCGACGGACTCCCTGATCGGGCCGAGCACCAGCTCACCGGCCTCGGCGAGGTCGCCACCGAGGACCACCCGGCTCGGATTCAGCAGGTTGCACAGATTGGCAACCCCGCTGCCCACGTGCCGGCCGACGTCGGCGATCACCCGACGACAGCCCGGATCACCGCCCTGGGCGAGCCGTACGACGCCCTCCATGGTGAGGTCGGTGCCGTGACTGGACTGGAGCAGCGGCAGCACGTAGCGCGCGGCCGCGAAGGTCTCCAGACAGCCCCGGTTGCCGCAGCGGCAGACCGGGCCGGATTCGTCGAGAGTGATATGACCGATTTCGCCCGCTGTGCCGCCCGGTCCGCGGTAGATCTTCCCGTTGATCACCAGGCCCGCGCCGACACCGCTCGCGATCTTGATGTACGCCAGGTCGCGCACCCCTCGGCCGCTGCCCCACACCAGCTCACCGAGGGCGCCGAGGTTGGCGTCGTTGTCCACGTACACGGGCACCCCGAGCCGCCCGCGCAGCTCCTCCGCGGGCTTGATGCCGGTCCAGCCCGGCAGGATGGCCGTGGACCCCAGGGTCCCGGACTCCACGTCGATCGGGCCGGGCACACCGAGGCCCACTCCGGCGATCTTGGAACGGTCGACCCCCGTGACCGCGATCAGGCGGTTGACCAGCTCTTCCGCCCGGTCGAAGCCCTCCGTCGAGGAGGCGTCGACATCCAGCGGTTCGGCCTCCTCGGCCAGCACCTGGTGGGCCAGGTTCCCGATCGCGACCCGCAAATGGGTATGCCCGAAGTCGACACCGATCACGATGCCGGCATCCCCGCTCAGGGACACGCTCCGGGCCCGGCGGCCGCCCGCCGAGGTGGGCGTGACCTGCACCGTTCCGCCGTCCTTTAGCTCCCGCACGATGTTGGAGACCGTCGCCGCGGACAGTCCCGTGGTCCTCGCGATCTCCGCCTGCGTGAGGGATCCTGCCAGCCGCACGGCGCGTACGACCCGCTCCAGGTTGGCTCGGTGCAGCGACGACTGCGACCCTGGAGTCTCCACGACGACCTCCTGAGCGCGGGGCCGCTTCGGCGAGGCCCCGTCTATGTCCAACTAGTGAACTCTAAGCTGAGCTGTTCGGGTTGCCTCCCGTCAAGAGGTTGAACCGTTTCCGGGTCCTTGGCCACACCTGCGGAGTCATGCACATGCACCCGGATGCCGCGCCCGGCGGCCGGGGGCGGCGTGGATGCGGCGGGGGCGCGGCGGAGGTCCCGGGGTTACTTGAGGGCTCCGGCCGTCAGCCCCTGCACCACCTGGCGCTGGAAGACGATGTAGGCCACCAGCACCGGCAGCATCGCCATGACCAGGCCGGCGAAGAGACCGGACCAGTCCCCCTTGTAGCCCTGGCTGACGGCCAGCTGGACCAGTCCCTGGGTGAGCACGTGCTTGTCCGGATCGGTGTTCAGCACCGTCGGCAGCATGTACTGGTTCCACTGGCCCAGGAAGTTGAAGATCCCCACGCTGATCAGGCCGGGCTTTGCCATCGGCAACATGATCTGGAAGAACGTACGGGTGTGCGACGCACCGTCCACGAACGCGGCCTCCGCCACCGAGGTCGGCAGGGTCCGGAAGAACGCGGTGAGAAAGAACACCGTGAACGGCAGCGAGTAGGCGATGTAGACCAGGATCAGGCCGTGGATCGTGTTCAGCAGCCCCATGTTGTTCACCACGTAGAACAGCGGGACCAGCGCCAGCATGATCGGGAAACTCATGCCGCCGACGAACAGGAAGTAGATGAAGCGGTTGCCCGGGAAGTCGAACCGGGCCAGCACATAGGCCGCCATGGAGCCCAGCACCAGCGTGCCGATGAGCGAGCCGCCCACCACCAGGACGGTGTTGAGGAAGTAGTCACTCATGTTGGCGTCGGTCCAGGCCCGCGCCCAGTTGCCGAAGTGCAGCTTGTCGGGCAGCGCCCAGGGCGAACCGAAGATGGAGCTGTCGGTCTTGAAGGACGTCATCACCGCCCACAGCAGCGGCATCACGACCATGATCGCCCAGATGACGAGGATCCCGTGCGAGAAGACGTTGAGGACGGTGCCCTCCTTCTTCTCCTTGCGCGCTGTCCCGGCAGGCGTGCCGATCCTGTCGACGGGGGCTCCGGACTCGGCCGGTACGGGAGCAGAGGTCTCGGTCGTCTTCATCTGATCAGTACTCCAGCCGCTCGCGCCGGCCCAGCCGCATCACGACGGCGGCGAAGGCCAGCGTGACGACGAGCAGGGCGACGCCGATGGTGGTGGCGTAGGCGGCCTGACCGTCACGGAACGCCTTCTGGTACACGTACAGGACCATGACGGTGGTCGAGTAGTCGGGGCCGCCGGGCCCGGTCGTCATGATCTGCACGACCGCGAACGACTCCGCCCCGAGCGCGAGGATCCCCATGTAGACCCAGCCGGACTGCACGGTGTCCCACAGCAGCGGAAGTGTGATCCGGAAGAACGTGGTGGCCCGGCCGGCACCGTCGAGCAGCGCGGCCTCGTACAGGTCCGCCGGAATGGAGGCCATGCCCGCCGAGAAGAGGACCACGAAGAAGCCGACCGTGGACCAGACGAGCACGGCCATCACGCACCACAGGGCGAGGCCCGGGTCGCCCAGCCACAGCGGCTGGACGCCGTCGAGGCCGATACCGCGCAGCAGGGAGTTGATCGCGCCGCTGTCCGGGTTGTACGCGAAGGCGAACAGCAGGGCGACGATCGCGATCGACAGGACCTGGGGGAAGAAGTAGACGATCTTGTAGAACGAGGAGCCGCGGACGCCGGAGATCACGGGCCCGCCTCTCCTGCGCCGCCCCCCGACGTTGATCATGAAGGCGAAGAACAGCGCCAGACTGATCGTCACCAGTGGCAGCAGCAACGCGAACAGCAGGCTGTGCTGCAACGACTTCCAGAAGATGTCGTCGTGGAACATCCTCGTGTAGTTGTCGAAGCCGACCATCTTGAAGTCGGGGCTCAGGCCGGTCCAGTCCGTGAACGAGTAGTAGATGGACTGGATGAACGGCCAGACGACGAAGAGCGCGTACAGCCCCAGGGGCACCGTCAGGAACCCCACGATGAACCGGTACTTGCCGTGCTGCATTGCTACCGACCCCGATCTCTGGGCGGGCGTCGCCGCCAGGGCCCGCCCGGCCGATCCTGCCCAGGACGCGGGGTCCGGACCGCGTTGGCCGGCGCCGTCGCCCGGCGCCGGCCCGGTCCGCCGGGCGGGCCCTGGTGACGGACCCTCACTGGTGCTTGTAGTGCTTGATCGACGTGTCCTTCGCGGCCTCGTCGGCGAAGCCCTGGATCTTGTTGATGGCCTCCGCCGGGGTGAGGCGGCCGGCCATCATCTCGCCGAGACCGGCCACCCCGATCTTCTCCTTCTGCAGCTGCACGTACCAGTCCTGCAGCCGCGGGTTCACCACGTTGGAGCCTGCCTTCTCCAGCGCCGCGACGCCCGACTTCAGGCCCGGGGTGAGGGGGATGCCGGTGGTGCCGCCGTTGTACGCGGTCAGCGACTTCACCTTGGCCGTGAAGTTCTTGGAGGACGCCTCGCTGAGCATGATGCGCAGCTGCTCCATGCCGCCCTCGGCGTTCGCCGCCTTGGCCGGGACGATGAAGGGCTCACCGCCGGACGCCCAGATGGTGCCGAACGGCATCTTGTCGGAGCTGTCGAGGCCGCTGGGCGCGGAGACGGCGAGGTTGAAGTCCTTCGGGATGACGTTGGCGGACTCGTTCTCCACCCAGGATCCGTTCGGGATGAACAGGGCCTTGCCCTGCGCCCAGGCGGTCTGCGACTGGATGTGGTCCAGGCCCGGCGTGCCCTTGAGGATGTAGCCCTTCTTGTAGAGCTCGTAGTAGGCCTCGAAGCAGGCCTTGACCGCCGGATGCTTCCAGGCGTTGGGCTCGAGGTTGTCGATCGCGTCGAGGACCTCGCGGCCGCCGACCTTGCCGATCATCGGGTAGAGCGAGAAGGGGAGGTAGTACGGGTACTTGCCGGCGTAGGTCCAGCCGGCCATGCCCTTCTTCTTCGCCTTCTCGCAGACCTTGAGCATCTCGTCCCAGGTCTCCGGGTACTTCTCGCCGAGCGAGTCCAGGGCCTTCTGCGAGTACCAGACGCCGTAGACCGTGTAGGCGTAGTACATGATCCAGACCGGCTTGCCGTCGAACTGGCCCATTTCCACGATGCCGGGACGCAGCGTGTCCCGGACCTTCTTGTTGGGGTCGTCGTACGAGGGGGCATCCAGCAGCGGGGTGAGGTCGGCGAGCTGGTTCTTGCCGACGAGGACGCCCATGTCCATCTGCTCGGCACCGGAGTTGTCGATGAGGTCGGGCGGGTTGCCCTGGTTGAAGCGCGGCTGAAGCGTCGACTGGATCTTCTGGGTGGCGGAGAACTTCACCTTCGCCTTGGGGAAGTCCTTCTCGTAGATCTTCACCGCGTCCTGCGCGTACTCCTTGCCGAATCCGCCGTCGAACAGTACGAATTCCATTTGCGCGGTGTCGTTGACGCCGAGGGGGTTCTTCGCGGTCTTCTTTCCCGCCTTGGCCTTCCCCTGGCCGTCGCCGCCGCTGCTGGCACACGCGGACAGGAAACTCACCGCGGGCACGCTGATCAGGCCGAGCGCCGCCGAGCGCTTCATCAGATCGCGGCGGCCGACGCCCGCGGAGCCTTGGTTCTCGGATCCCATGCTCAAGTCCTCGCCTTCTCCAGGACTCAGGCGGTGAACCGGATCCTCCCCGGCACCGCGGTCAGGTCAAGCAGGGTCGTGCAGGAAGTGCTTCGTGCGTCATGTACCGGGATCGGCCGGAAAACAAGGAGGCCGGCGCGTTTCGCACGTCGAACCACCCTTTCCGGCTCCCCCCGGACCCGCTTCCGGCCACTCGAACGGCTAGGCGGACGCCGACAGGTATAGTCCACTTCCCGCCAGCGGAGCAAGATCGAATGCAAGGTTGGCTGTCGGTCTTTTCCGAGTTGAGACCTCGCGGAAATGTGAGCCGCCTGTGCGTTCCGTGGCGGAAATATCCGCGACTTTGTGCCCGAATGCCACGCTCAACACCCTTGACATCACAGACCACTTGCCTCCCTACTGGTCCTTGCGCACGAGAGCTGACAACGTTGTCTGAGCGCAGGGAGGGTCGTCTCGTATGCAGCGCAGAGTACGGCACAGATGGGGTCCGGCGGTCGTCATCACGGCCGCCTTCGTCATGGCCGTGGGCTCCCAGGGGGCGGCGGTCGCGCTGCCCGGCAAGGCCCCGGCGGCCGACCGGGAGTTCACGTCCTCGTTCGAGTCGGGAGATCCCGCGCCCAACTGGCTGAACACGGTCGACACCGCGCCGGACGGCAGCAAGCGCGCCTCGGGCGTGGACGGCGGCTACAGCACCGGGATTCCGGGCAATGTCGACGACCACGTCACCGACGTCCGGGCGAGCGGGGAGAACACCGGCGGGGGCGAGGTGAAGGAGAACCTCGTCGACGGCGAGTCGGGCACCAAGTGGCTGACCTTCGAGCCCACCGGCTGGGTGGAGTTCGACCTCGACGCACCGGTGAAGTTGGGGAAGTACGCCCTCACGTCCGCCAATGACCACGCCGAACGGGACCCCAGGGACTGGACGCTCCAGGGCTCCACCGACGGCAGGGACTGGAAGACCCTCGACACCCGCTCCGGGGAGACCTTCGCCCAGCGGTTCCAGACGAAGACGTACGACCTCGCCGCTCCGGCCGAGTACCAGCACTTCCGGATCGACATCACGAAGAACGACGGCGCCGGCATCCTGCAGCTCGCCGACGTCCAGTTCTCCACCGGCGGCGGTGCACCGGCACCGCAGGACATGCTGTCGCTGGTCGACCACGGACCGAGCGGCCCGCCCACCGCGAAGTCGGGTGCCGGCTACACCGGCAGGCGGGCGCTGCGGTACGCCGGACGGCACACGAGCAGCGGGCGGGCGTACTCGTACAACAAGGTCTTCGACGTGAACGTCGAGGTCGCCCGCGACACCCAGCTGTCGTACCGCGTCTATCCGTCCATGGCGGACGGCGACCGCGACTACGACGCCACGAACGTCGCCGTCGACCTGGCCTTCACCGACGGCACCTACCTGAGCCGACTGGGCGCGACGGACCAGCACGGCTTCGGCCTGAGCCCGCAGGCGCAGGGCGCGGCCAAGGTGCTGTACGTCAACCAGTGGAACAACGTGGTCTCGCGGATCGGGTCGGTCGCGGCGGGCAAGACCGTGGACCGGATCCTCCTCGCCTACGACTCCCCCGCCGGGCCGGCGAAGTTCCGGGGCTGGCTGGACGACGTGGCCATCAGGCGGGTCGCCCCCGAAAGACCCAAGGCGCATCTGTCCGACTATGCGCTGACCACCCGCGGCACCAACTCCAGTGGCAGCTTCTCGCGCGGCAACAACTTCCCGGCGACCGCGCTGCCGCACGGCTTCAACTTCTGGACCCCGGTGACGAACGCGTCCTCGCTGAGCTGGCTGTACGAGTACGCGCGCGCGAACAACGGCGACAACCTGCCGACCATCCAGGCGTTCAGCGCGAGCCACGAACCGAGCCCCTGGATGGGTGACCGGCAGACCTTCCAGGTGATGCCGTCCGCCGCCTCCGGCACGCCGGACACCGACCGCACGGCCCGCGCGCTCGCCTTCCGGCACGAGAACGAGACCGCGCGCCCGTACTACTACGGGGTGCGGTTCGAGAACGGGCTGAAGGCGGAGATGACGCCCACCGACCATGCGGCGGTGCTGCGCTTCACCTATCCGGGCGCCGACGCCAGTGTGCTGTTCGACAACGTCACCGAACAGGCCGGGCTCACCCTCGACAAGGAGAACGGGGTCGTCACCGGCTACTCGGACGTGAAGTCGGGCCTGTCGACGGGCGCGACCCGCCTCTTCGTCTACGGGGTGTTCGACAAGCCGGTGAAGGACGGCTCCGCCGGCGGCGTCAAGGGCTACCTCCGCTTCGACGCGGGCGCCGACCACACGGTCACCCTGCGTCTGGCGACCTCGCTCATCGGCATCGACCAGGCAAAGGACAACCTGCGCCAGGAGATCCCGGCCGGCACCTCCTTCGACACGGTCAGGGCCCGCGCCCAGCGGACCTGGGACAGGCTGCTCGGCAAGGTGGAGGTCGAGGGCGCCACGCCGGACCAGCTGACCACGCTGTACTCCAGCCTGTACCGGCTGTACCTGTACCCCAACTCGGGCTTCGAGAAGGTCGGCGGCAGGGACCAGTACGCCTCGCCCTTCTCACCGATGCCAGGTCAGGACACCCCCACCCACACCGGCGCGAAGATCGTCGACGGCAAGGTCTACGTCAACAACGGCTTCTGGGACACCTACCGGACCACCTGGCCGGCGTACTCGCTGCTGAGCCCGGGTCAGACCGGGCAGATGGTCGACGGCTTCGTGCAGCAGTACAAGGACGGCGGCTGGACCTCGCGCTGGTCCTCCCCCGGATACGCGGACCTGATGACCGGCACGTCGTCGGACGTGGCGTTCGCCGACGCGTACATCAAGGGTGTCGGCTTCGACGCGAAGGCGGCCTACGACGCGGCGCTGAAGAACGCGACGGTCGTGCCCCCGATGTCGGGCGTGGGCCGCAAGGGCATGGCCACCGCGCCGTTCCTCGGCTACACCAGCACGGACACCAATGAGGGCATGTCGTGGGCGCTGGAGGGCTACGTCAACGACTACGGCATCGCGAGGATGGGCCAGGCCCTGTACCGGAAGACGGGCGAGAAGCACTACAAGGAGGAGTCGGAGTACTTCCTCAACCGCGCCCAGGACTACGTCAAGCTCTTCGACTCCGGGATCGGCTTCTTCCAGGGCCGGGACGACCAGGGCAACTGGCGCGTCGACCCGGCCAGGTACGACCCGCGCGTGTGGGGCTACGACTACACGGAGACCAACGGCTGGGGCATGGCCTTCACCGTGCCGCAGGACAGCCGGGGCCTGGCCAACCTCTACGGCGGCCGGGGCGGGCTGGCCCGGAAGCTGGACAGGTACTTCGCCACGCCGGAGACCGCGTCCGCGGATGTCGTCGGCTCCTACGGCGGTGTAATCCACGAGATGACGGAGGCGCGGGACGTACGGATGGGCGAGTACGGGCACTCCAACCAGCCCTCCCACCACGTCCTGTACATGTACGACGCGGCCGGCCGGCCGTACGAGGCGCAGGCGAAGATCCGCGAGGTGCTCTCACGGCTCTACGTCGGCAGCGAGATCGGCCAGGGCTACCACGGCGACGAGGACAACGGCGAGCAGTCGGCCTGGTACGTCTTCTCCGCGCTCGGCTTCTACCCGCTGGTGATGGGCAGTGGAGAGTACGCCATGGGCTCCCCGCTGTTCACCAAGGCGACGGTGCACCTGGAGAACGGCCGTGACCTGGTGGTCAGGGCGCCCCGCAACAGCCGCACCAACGTGTACGTGCAGGGAGTGCGGTTCAACGGCCGTGCCTGGACCTCGACATCGCTGCCCCACTCCCTGATCTCCAAGGGCGGGGTCCTGGACTTCGACATGGGCCCGCGGCCGTCCTCGTGGGGCACCGGGAAGAACGCGGCGCCGGTCTCGATCACGACCGACGACAAGGTGCCGGCCCCGCGGGCCGATGTCCTCAAGGGCGACGGGCCGCTGTTCGACAACACGTCGGCGACGGCCGCGACGGTGACGACGGTGGACCTGCCGACCCAGGGGAACACTAGGGCGCTGCAGTACACCCTGACCTCGTCGGCCGACCACACCAGGGCCCCGACCGGCTGGTCCCTGCAGGCCTCCTCGGACGGCACCACGTGGACGACGGTGGACCGGCGCTCCGGCGAGTCCTTCACCTGGGACCGGCAGACCCGCCCCTTCACCATCGCCGCCCCGGGCACCTACCAGAAGTACCGCCTGGTCCTGGACGGGGAGTCGGCGCTGGCGGAGGTGGAGCTGCTGGCCTGACCGCGAGGGCGTGACAGCTGTGGCAGGACGGAGGGGCGGGCCCAAAAGGCCCGCCCCTTCGTATTGCTCAGCGGTACTGCTCAGCCGTGTCGCTCAGCGCGCGTGCTCAGCCCGTGGCGAGCGTGAACACATGCAGGTCGGTGTCTTCCGGGAGCCTGACGCTCTTGATCTGCTTGCCTGCCGGGGCCTCGAAGGGCTTGGTGGCGAAGACGTACGTCGTCACCGGGTCCTTGTCCGCGCCTGCCACGTTGCGGTAGGTGGTCGTGGCCACCACCTCGTTGCCGTACTGGACGGTTCCGCCGCCTCCGCCGACGGTCCAGTCGGTGAGGGAGAGGTCGGCGGTGTCGGTGCTGCCGTCGGTGTAGGTGACGGTCGCCCTGTTCTGCCGGTTGCCGTTGACCGCGCTGCCGACGAAGGACAACTTCGCCGCCGGGGCGGCCAGTTCGATGGTCTGACCGGTGGCGGATGCGTTGTCCGGGCGGCCGTCGGGCGAGGCGGGCCAGGAGAAGGCCAGGCCGTCCACCGCGCCCGGGCCGCCCGGGGTCAGACCCGCCGCGGCGAGGGCCTGACGGGAGTAGCTCCAGCCCCCGCCGTCGTAGTCGGCCTCGTCGTGGTCGCCGTCGTCGTCCGAGACGCCGGTGTTGTTGTAAGCGGCCAACAGACTGCCCGGAGCCGCCACGGTCAGCGCCACGGGCTGCTCGTACGACGACTCGCCCGAGGTGACGGCCACCTTCACGTCGTAGAAGCCCTGCGCGAGGTCCCGGGACGCGGTGAGGGTGATCTCCTGCGTGCCGCCGGTCACCGTTCCCCGGGTCGGGGTCGCCGTGACACCGGCCGGTGTGCCGATCTTGAAACGCACCTCGGGGCCGGTGCCGCCGCCGAGCGACAGCGCTCGGACGACGACCCGCGTGCTCTCGCCCGGCGCGACGGTCGCCGTGGTCGGGCCCACGCCGATCTGGTACGGCTGCTCGCCCTGCCGGAAGGACGGCGGGGCGTCGGCCTCGGCGCTCCCCCAGGTGCGGTTCGGGGTGTCCGAGAGGGTGTAGTCCAGACGGCCGCCGTCGCGCACGAAGGAGGCCGGCAGCCATGGACGGTCGCTCGCGCGGCCGTCGACCTTCAGGGACTGGACGTAGGGCGAACCGGCGGCCGCTCCGGCGGCGCGGATGGAGATGTCGTTGCCGTCCGGGCGGGAGATCTCGATCCGTTCGAACAGCGGTGAGGCGAGGACGAGTTCGGCGCGCGAGGGCACCTGCGGGTACATGCCGAGCGCGGAGAAGACGTACCAGGACGACATCGCGCCGAGGTCGTCGTTGCCGGGAATGCCGCCCGGCTGCGCCGACCACAGCTGCTTCATCGCCGCGCGGACGGTCTCCTGCGCCCTGTGGGGCGCGCCCGCGTAGTCGTAGAGGTACGGGACGCCTATCGAGGGCTCGTTGTCGAGTTCGGACTTGTCGCCGCCACTGCCGGTGAGGGCCCAGCTGCCGTCGGCGTTGTGGAAGAAGGCGTCGAGGCGGGCCAGTGCCCGGTCCCGGCCGCCCATCGCCGCGAACAGACCCGCCGGGTTGTGCTGGACCATCCAGGTGTACTGGGCCGCGGTGCCCTCGACGAATCCGTTGCCGGTGTCCGGGGTGAAGCCGGTGACCCAGCTGCCGTCGGCCCGGCGGTCGGCGATGTAGCCGCCATGGGGGTCCCCCTTGCCCGAGGGAAGCCGCGAGCCGGGGAGAGGGTCGGCCGCGATGTCGAAGTTGTTCTGCCACCACTGGGCGCGCCGCGCGAAGGTCGCCGCGGTGTTCTTCTGCCCTGCCGCGGCGGCGAGTTGGGAGAGCGAGAAGTCCGCCGCCGACATCTCCAGCGTCTCGGCGGCACCGCCCCAGGCGTTGGAGACGGACGGCATGTAATGGTGGGCCAGGTACTTGTCCAGCGAGGGACGCTGGCCCACCGACAGCACCGGCTTGCCCGCCGCCGACAGGTCCTGCCGCGTGGGCACCGTCGCCGCCTTCACCAGCGAGGCCAGCGCACCGCGCAGATCGAAGTCGGTGCCGCCGAAGGCTCGGATCCCGGCCAGCGCGGTCGGCGAGGGGTCGCCGTTCATGACGTGGGTGCCGCCCGCCCCGTGCAGCCAGCGGTCCCAGACGCCGCCGTTCTGCCGGGCGAGCTCGTACAGCGACTGTGCGACGTCCGAGCCGGTGCGCGGGCTCAGCAGGGTCAGCAGCTGCACCTGGTCGCGGTAGACGTCCCAGCCGGAGAAGGTGCCGTACTGCGCCTGGTGCCCGCGGGCCACCCGGTGCACCCTGCCGTCGCTGCCGCGGTAGCCGCGGTCGCTGTCACTGATCACGTTGGGGTGCAGCAGGGCGTGGTAGAGCGCGGTGTAGAAGGTGGTGCGCTCGTCGTCCGTGCCGCCGCCGACCCTGATCGCGCCCAGCCGGTCGTGCCAGGCGCGCCGGGCCGCCTCGCGCACGGAGTCGAAGGAGCGCTGCGGCGGGTTCTCCGCGGCCAGGTTCGCCTCGGCTCCCGCCCGGCTGACGTAGGAGATGCCGACCTTGACCCCCACCGGTCCGGTGCCGGGCTCGAACTCGACGTAGCCGCCGGCGCCCTTGCCCGCCACCGGCCGTCCGCCGCTCGCGAATCCGCCGGTGCCGCCGGAGGCCGAGGTCGCGCCGGGGGTGAGCTTGTCGTCCTGCCAGGTGCCGGTCGTCTTGAAGGGACGGTCGAAGCGGGCGGTGAAGTACAGGGTGTAGTAGGCGCGCCGGCCCTCGGGGTCGAGGTATCCGCAGAAGTTCCCGGAGGTGACGGAGCCGGAGACCGTGCGCCTGGCCGGGTCCATGGTGACCGTGGAGTCGGTGGAGCCGACCTCGGAGTTGGCGGTGCGGATCAGTAAGGACGCGGGCTTGCCGGCCGGGTAGGTGAAGCGGGCCGAGCCGGTGCGCGCCGTCGCCGTGAGGTCGGCGGTGACGCCGGAGGACAGGCCCACCTTGTAGTGGCCGGGCCCGGTGGTCTCGTCGGTGTGCCGGAAGTCGGCGGCGTAGACCGCGTCCTTGGTGTCGCTCGCGGGCGACGAGGTGACCTCTCCGGCGTACGGGAAGAACGGGATGTCGCCGCTGCCGCCCGCGCATCCGGTGCCGGACATGTGGGTGAGGCTGAAGCCGCGGACCCGGGTGGCGTCGTACTGGTAGCCGCCGGGCGCGGCGGTTCTCGTGGCGTCGCCGCGGGTGTTCTCCGGGCTGAAGGAGAGCATGCCGAACGGGACGACGGCGCCGGGGAAGACGTTGCCGCCGTTCCTGGTGCCGATCAGCGGATCGACGTACGTCGTCGGATCCCTGACCAGATCGGGGGGTTGGGCGGTCGCCGCTCGGGCGGCCGTGGGGGAGCCACCGACCGCGAGCAGCGCGGCCAGCAGCAGGGACGTGGGGCGAAAACGCATGACGCGGCCCCTCCTCCTTCGGACGGGTCGCGCACCACAGGTCGCACAAGCCGCAGGGACAGTAGCGTGCCCCGGCGGTGGCACGGAAGACCGCGTTCGAGTGCGCGGGCACATGGGCACCCACATGGGCGGACTGGCGCGAAGTCACTTGACATCGTTGTCTGTTGGGACGCTAGAGTCATGTACAGACCATCAAGACAACGTTGTCGCATCGCAGCCGACCACAAGCCAGCACCACCCGGGTGGGCACCTCCCCCCCTTGCCCGCCCGGCTCGCGGACCCGGTGGCCGTCGGCTTGGCCACCGGGTCCGCCCGGAGCGGCCACCGGCCGCGGCCCTCGCAAGGCCGCCCACCGCCTGGAGTGACGCGGGTCACATGTGGCCGTGTCACATCGCGTCCGGCTGCCCCGTCAGGGATGTGTAACCACCACATGACGACGGAGGAGCCCACCATGGATGCCCGCCTGAACCTCTTCGGCAACCCGCTCGCGGCCAAGCTCCTGAAGCACATCAACTCCGCCGGCAAGGTCGTCTCGGACTCGACGCTGCCGGCCGCGACGCAGGAGCTGGTGAAGATCCGCGCCAGCCAGATCAACGGCTGCGGCTTCTGCACCGACATGCACACCAAGGACGCCGCGCACGCCGGGGAGTCCTCGGTGCGGCTGAACCTGGTCGCCGCCTGGCGGGAGGCCAAGGTCTTCACGGAGGCCGAGCGCGCCGCCCTGGAACTGACGGAGCAGGGCACCCGCATCGCCGACGCCGCCGGTGGCGTCACGGACGAGGCCTGGGCGAACGCCGCCAAGCACTACGACGAGGAGCAGCTCACCGCTCTGGTGTCCCTGATCGCCGTCATCAACGCCTACAACCGGGTGAACGTCATCGTCCAGCAGCCGGCCGGCGACTACCAGCCGGGGCAGTTCGGCTGACGGGACGGCGAGCAACGGGAAACGGGAAGGGCCGCACCCCCTCGTGCCGGGGATGCGGCCCTGAGCCCGTGAACCGGTCCACCCGCGGGCGGACCGGGCCGCCTACTTGCGGATCAGGCTGCGCAGCACGTACTGCATGATGCCGCCGTTGCGGTAGTAGTCGGCCTCACCGGGCGTGTCGATGCGGACGACCGCGTCGAACTCGACACCGGTGTCGGTGGTGACCTTGACCGTGCGCGGCGTGGTGCCCTCGTTCAGCTCGGTGACGCCGGAGATGGAGAAGGTCTCCTCGCCGGTAAGGCCGAGGGACTCGGCCGTGGCACCCTCCGGGAACTGCAGCGGCAGGACGCCCATGCCGATGAGGTTCGAGCGGTGGATGCGCTCGTAGGACTCGGCGACGACGGCCTTGACGCCGAGCAGCGCGGTGCCCTTCGCGGCCCAGTCGCGGGACGAGCCGGAGCCGTACTCCTTGCCGGCCAGGACGACCAGCGGGACGCCGGCGGCCTGGTAGTTCTGCGAGGCGTCGTAGATGAAGGAGACCGGGCCGCCCTCCTGCGTGAAGTCACGCGTGTAGCCGCCCTCGGTGCCCGGCGCGATCTGGTTGCGCAGGCGGATGTTGGCGAACGTACCGCGGATCATGACCTCGTGGTTGCCGCGGCGGGAGCCGTAGGAGTTGAAGTCGGCCCGCTTGACGCCGTGCTCCGTGAGGTACTGGCCCGCCGGGGTGTCGGCCTTGATGGCACCGGCCGGGGAGATGTGGTCGGTGGTGACCGAGTCGCCCAGCTTCGCCAGGACGCGCGCACCGGCGATGTCCTCGACCGGGACCGGCTCCATCGCCATGCCCTCGAAGTACGGGGGCTTGCGGACGTACGTCGACTCCGGGTCCCACTCGAAGGTGTTGCCGGTCGGGATCGGCAGGGACTGCCACTGGGCGTCGCCCGCGAACACGTCCTCGTAGGACTTGGCGAACATGTCCTCGCCGATGGCGTTGGCGACGACGTCGTTGACCTCGGCCTCGGAGGGCCAGATGTCCTTCAGGTAGACCGGGTTGCCGTCCTGGTCGGTGCCCAGGGCGTCACGGGTGATGTCCACCTTCATCGAGCCGGCGATGGCGTACGCGACGACCAGCGGCGGGGACGCCAGGTAGTTCATCTTGACGTCGGGGTTGATACGCCCCTCGAAGTTCCGGTTGCCGGAGAGGACCGAGGTGACCGCGAGGTCGTGATCGTTGACGGCCTTGGAGACCTCCTCCGGCAGCGGGCCGGAGTTGCCGATGCAGGTGGTGCAGCCGTAACCGACGAGGTTGAAGCCGACCTTGTCCAGGTACGGGGTGAGGTTGGCCTTGTCGAAGTAGTCGGTGACGACCTTCGAGCCCGGGGCGAGGGTGGTCTTGACCCACGGCTTGCGGGTCAGGCCCTTCTCGACCGCCTTCTTGGCCACCAGGGCGGCGGCGACCATGACGTACGGGTTGGAGGTGTTGGTGCAGGAGGTGATGGCGGCGACCGTGACCGCACCGTGGTCGAGGGTGTAGGTCGTGCCGTCGGGGGCGGTGACCTGGACCGGGTTGGACGGTACGGCACCGGTGCCCTGGCCGTGCTGCGGGGCGCCGGCGCCGTTCTCCTGGTGGCCGTAGGCCGGGGCGTCGGAGGCCGGGAAGGACTCGGCGCCGGCCTCGTCGACCACGGACGCGGCGGCGGCCGGCGTCTCGGCGACGGGCGCCTCCACGTAGTTGAGGACGTCCTTGGCGAACTGCTCGGCGGCCTGGGCGAGGACGATGCGGTCCTGCGGGCGCTTCGGGCCGGCGATGGACGGGACGACCGTGGACAGGTCCAGTTCGAGCTTCTCGGAGAAGTCGGGCTCGGCCTGCGGGTCCAGCCAGAGGCCCTGCTCCTTGGCGTAGGCCTCGACGAGGGCGACCTGCTGCTCGGAGCGGCCGGTCAGGCGCAGGTAGTGCAGGGTCTCGTCGTCGATCGGGAAGATCGCGGCGGTGGAGCCGAACTCCGGCGACATGTTGCCGATGGTGGCGCGGTTGGCGAGGGAGGTGGCGGCGACGCCCTCGCCGTAGAACTCGACGAACTTGCCGACCACGCCGTGCTTGCGCAGCATCTCGGTGATGGTCAGCACCAGGTCGGTGGCGGTGGTGCCGGTGGGCAGCTCGCCGGTGAGCTTGAAGCCGACGACGCGCGGGATGAGCATGGAGACCGGCTGGCCGAGCATGGCGGCCTCGGCCTCGATGCCGCCGACGCCCCAGCCGAGGACGCCGAGGCCGTTGACCATGGTGGTGTGCGAGTCGGTGCCGACCAGGGTGTCGGGGTAGGCCTTGCCGTCACGGACCATGACGACGCGGGCCAGGTGCTCGATGTTCACCTGGTGGACGATGCCGGTGCCCGGGGGTACGACCTTGAACTCGTCGAAGGCGGTCTGGCCCCAGCGCAGGAACTGGTAGCGCTCCTTGTTGCGGCCGTACTCCAGCTCGACGTTGACCTTGAAGGCGTCGTTGGTGCCGAACTTGTCGGCGATGACGGAGTGGTCGATGACCAGCTCGGCCGGGGCGAGCGGGTTGATCTTCGCCGCGTCGCCGCCGAGCTCCTTGACGGCCTCGCGCATGGTGGCGAGGTCGACGACACAGGGCACGCCGGTGAAGTCCTGCATGATCACGCGGGCCGGCGTGAACTGGATCTCCTGCGACGGCTGGGCCTGGGAGTCCCAGTTGCCGAGGGCGCGGATGTGGTCGGCGGTGATGTTCGCGCCGTCCTCGGTGCGGAGCAGGTTCTCCAGCAGGACCTTCAGGCTGTAAGGCAGTCGGGCCGAGCCCTCGACCTTGTCAAGCCGGAAGATCTCGTACGACTCGTCGCCCACCTGCAGCGTGCTGCGGGCGTCGAAGCTGTTCGCCGACACGACAGTCTCCTTCATTGATGTGCGCGTACCACCACGATCCTGCCGCCACGGCATCTGGGCCGATCCGCTAAGGTAAGGCTAAGTTAGGTAACCCTTACTAAATGGCGGCTGCGGTGCGCCCGGGCAGATATCTCGATGTCGAGATAACTCTAGTACATGGGGGCGGGATGGTCATGCCCGGCCCACCTGACCGCTCTCATCCAGTCGAGGCGTTTACGTCGCGGCCGCATGAAACCGAACCCGCGCACCCCTCGAACCGAGCTGTTCCATCGAGGTCAGCCCCCAACCCGGCGCGGCGACGGCTTTTGCCCGGTGGGTTAGGCTGTGCGGTTATGAATACCGGGACGGCATTGCGCCACACACGGATTGGTGACCCGGTGCCCTTCTGAGCGCCGTACGGGCCGGTGCGGGCCCGCTACTCGGTCGAGGGCCCGGCGCTGCCGCGCGGGCTCCGCCTCCGTCGTGTTGATCACAGGCTCGGCACATCAACCACGACAGGAGAATTCATGCCCGCCAAGACGCTCCGGATTTCCACCGCGGACGGCCAGGCCGACGCCTTCGTTGCCTTCCCGGACGACGGCGAGCGGCACCCAGGGGTACTGATGCACTCGGACGGCTTCGGCATCCGGCCGGTGCTGCGGGAGATGGCCCGTGAACTGGCCGGGCACGGGTACTACGTGCTCGTTCCGAACCTCTTCTACCGGCACGGCCCGGCACCGGTGATCGGTCTTCCCGAGCACATCGGAGAAGAGGCCCGGCCGGCGCTCATGGCCCAGTTGATGCCCTTGATCGAGGCGCACACCGCCGAACGTGTCCTGAGCGACGCCGACGCCTACCTCAAGTTCCTCACCGCCCAGCCCGAGGTCGCCGCCGGACCGGTCGCGGTGACCGGCTACTGCATAGGCGGCCTCTTGGCGGTGCGCACCGCCTCGGCCCACCCCGGGCAGGTGGCCGCCGTCGCCGCATTCCACGGTCCCGTGGGCGCGGACGGGCCCGATGCTCTCGCCGACCTCACCGCCCAGGTCCACTTCGGCCACGCCGAGAGCGACCTGACGCCCGAGGCCTTGGGCGAGCTCAACCGGGCCCTGGACGTCGCGGGTGTCGGCTACACCTCCGAGATCTACCCCGGCACCGTCCACGGGTTCACCATGTCCGACACCGACGCATTCGACCCCGCCGGACTGCGGCGGCACTGGGACCGCCTGCTCCCCCTCCTCAACCGCACACTGGCCAACAACTGAAGCTCCGGCTCGGAAACCAAACCTGAAGCGGACGGCTGGGCGGGCCGCACCGATGTCGACATGACTGACCCGTCGGCCCGCCTGGCCACCGAACGCTGGATGGCCGGCGAGCAGCCCGACTTCGTCCGGGAGCTCTCGACCGGCACGGCGGGATCGCTCGCTCGCCGTCGCCGTCGGCGCGTCCCCGGCAAGCGGGGCATCCCAGGCCGTGACGGCTGTCTCAGCCAATCCGGTCCCCGCAGGTCAGCGGAACCGACAGCGACTACCTTCGCCGAGACAGGTCACCAGCCGTCCACCGGCCGGTAGGCACCTTCCACTGATCGCGCGGCAGGGGTCACTGAGCGGGGCGGGACTCGGCCAGAGAAGTGGCGGGACTCGGCCAGAGAAGTGGCGGGACTCGGCCAGAGAAGTGGCGGGACTCGGCCAGAGAAGTGGCGGGACTCGGCCAGAGAAGTGCGGATCGCCGCAACGAGGGCGGCCCAGCGCTCGTGGCCCGGACCGCAGGCCATGCTGTCGACGTCTTCCTTCGGGTCCGGCGGCGACGGGACCGAGCAGCCGCGGCCGACGAGTCCGAACGATCCCCGGACCGGTCCCTGCCGGTACCACAGCTCGCCGACCTCGGCGAGCGGGACGACGTCGGTCCGGCCGCGCCGTGCGGGGGGAGCCGTGGCGCCGAACGAGAGCCTGACGGATTCGCCGTCGAAGACCGCCCAGCCATGGTTCCCCTCGGCGGCGAACGGCGGGACTTCTGCCGTACAGCGACGGCATCGTGGGCCACTCCGGCAACTCGTGCCCGTTGAAGTACCCCCGCATTCACGCTCGTTGCCGGAATCGCTCGCAGTCGTGGCCGTCCCCGCACGCGACGATCAGCAACCGCCCGGTGAGCGACGCCGCATGGATGAGTCCGCCGGCGACCTTCTTCCATCCGCCGCCGCGCTCGCGGCAGTAGACGCGCTTCGCGCCGAGCGGCGGCAGCCTGTCCGCCGGATCCCCGATCGCGAGCACGGGCGCGACCCCGGACAGCCTCCGCGCCGGCCCTGCCGGTTCGTCACCGTCGCCCACTCCCCGAGTCTGTCGGAGCCCGGCCCGCCGTTGGCCGACTGAGCCGAAAGCGCTGGGGTATTCGACGGAAAACGAGGCATGCACGACAACGTTTCGGAAGGAGGCACCGTATGCCGCTCACATTTCGCAAGAGTTTTCGGATTCTTCCCGGGGTGCGGCTGAACATCAACAGGCACTCCTGGTCGATCACCACCGGGGGCAGGCACGGGCCGCGACACACGCACAGCAGCACCGGACGTACTACGACATCAGTGGATTTTCCCGGACCTTTCGGATGGCGTCACACCCGTACCAGCAGGCGTCACTGACGGTCCATCACCCCCTTGGACCCCCCAGGAGGCGCCATCTCATATCTGAGATAGCCTCAACCCCATGGCAGACGACTACCTCGTACGCATCGGCAAGCTCATCCGTGACGCCCGGCAACACCGCGGCTGGACGCAGACCCAGCTTGCCGAGGCGCTCGGCACCAGCCAGAGCGCCGTCAATCGCATCGAGCGCGGCAACCAGAACATCAGCCTTGAGATGATCGCCCGAATCGGTGAAGCCCTGGACAGCGAGATCGTCTCTCTGGGCTACGCGGGCCCGATGCATCTGCGGGTGGTCGGCGGCCGTCGGCTGTCCGGGGCCATCGACGTCAAGACGAGCAAGAACGCGTGCGTGGCCCTGCTGTGCGCATCGCTGCTCAACAAGGGGCGCACGGTGCTGCGCCGGGTGGCCAGGATCGAGGAGGTCTACCGCCTGCTGGAGGTGCTGAACTCCATCGGCGTCCGCACCCGCTGGATCAACGAGGGCACCGACCTGGAGATCGTGCCGCCGGCCGACCTCGACCTGGACGCCATCGACGCCGAGGCCGCCGTCCGCACGCGGTCCATCATCATGTTCCTCGGCCCGCTGCTGCACCGCATGGACCGCTTCAAGCTGCCCTACGCCGGCGGCTGCGACCTCGGCACGCGGACCATCGAGCCGCACATGATCGCGCTGCGCCGGTTCGGCCTGGAGGTGGCGGCCACCGAGGGCCAGTACCACGCCGAGGTCGACCGGTCGGTCCGCCCCGACCGCCCGATCGTCCTGACCGAGCGCGGCGACACGGTGACCGAGAACGCGCTGCTCGCCGCCGCCCGCCACGACGGCGTCACCGTCATCCGCAACGCGTCCTCCAACTACATGGTCCAGGACCTGTGCTTCTTCCTGGAAGCGCTCGGCGTGAAGGTGGAGGGCATCGGCACCACCACGCTCACCGTGCACGGCGTGCCGACCATCGACGCCGACGTGGACTACTCCCCCTCCGAGGACCCGGTGGAGGCGATGAGCCTGGTGGCCGCCGCCGTCGTCACCGAGTCGGAGCTGACGGTGCGCCGGGTGCCGATCGAGTTCCTGGAGATCGAGCTGGCGGTCCTGGAGGAGATGGGCCTGGACCACGACCGCAGCCCGGAGTACGTCGCCGACAACGGCCGCACCCGGCTGGTGGACCTCACCGTCCGGCCCTCCAAGCTGGAGGCACCGATCGACAAGATCCACCCGATGCCCTTCCCCGGGCTGAACATCGACAACGTCCCGTTCTTCGCGGCCATCTCGGCCTCCGCGCAGGGCAAGACGCTGATCCACGACTGGGTCTACGACAACCGCGCGATCTACCTGACGGACCTCAACCGGCTGGGCGGCCGCCTGCAGCTGCTGGACCCCCACCGGGTACTGGTCGAGGGCCCGACCCGCTGGCGCGCCGCCGAGATGATGTGCCCACCCGCACTGCGCCCCGCCGTGGTGGTCCTGCTGGCGATGATGGCAGCCGAGGGCACGTCCGTACTGCGCAACGTGTACGTCATCAACCGCGGCTACGAGGACCTCGCCGAGCGCCTGAACTCCATCGGGGCGCAGATCGAGACGTTTCGGGACATCTGATCACCAGGACGGTCCGGTCCTGAAGCAGGCACCAAAGTCCCATCGTTACGCGGCCCCGGCCCGGAGCTGGTGGTCCAGGCCGGGCCCGGGCCAGGGCTTGTCCGTTGGTCAGTTGAACGCGGCGGCGAACATGCCGGGTTCGTAGGAGCCTCCCTTCTGGTGGACGATCACGGCGAGGCGGTTGGCCGCGTTGATCAGGGCTACCAGGGAGACCAGTGCGGCGATCTGGTCGTCGTCGTAGTGCTCGCGTACCTGCGCCCAGGTCTCGTCCGACACGCCCTGGTGGGCGTCGGCGAGGCGGGTGCCCTCTTCGGCGAGCGCCAGTGCGGCGCGCTCTGCTTCGGTGAACACGGTGGACTCGCGCCAGGCGGCGACCAGGTGGAGCCGAACCGCGGTTTCCCCGGCGGCTGCGGCCTCCTTCGTGTGGCAGTCGATGCACCAGCCGCAGCCGTTGATCTGGCTGGCGCGCAGCGACACCAGCTCCCGCGTGGACTTGGGCAGCGGCGACTGCTCGATCACCAGGCCGGTGTTGGCGAACCGCTTGGCGAACCTGGTGGCGAGCTCGTTGTCGAACATGTTGAACCGGGCGTCCATGACTTCCCCTTCGTCCTCACTCGTAACTCGCAGTGCTGCACTGGGTGCTGCACTGGCCGGACACGAGATGCCGGCACCCCTTCTCCTTGTGACGGGACGGCCGTGTGACGTGCACCACTGTGCGTGGGTGTCACAAAGACGCGTCGACCGGCGTCCTGTGCGCGTGGCATCGTCGAGTGCGGACAGGCAGGAGCAGCCGGTGGAGAGCGAGCGCAGCGAGCACACAGGGGGCGTGGCCGGGCGGCTCGGCGGCGGTGGGGGCGCGGACCCCGCCACCGAGGCCTTCGTCGTCCATCGCAATCTGCTGTTCACGGTCGCCTACGAGTTGCTCGGCTCGGCCGCCGATGCGGAGGACGTCCTGCAGGAGACCTGGTTGCGGTGGGCGGGTGTCGATCTCGGCACGGTGCGGGATGAGCGTGCGTACCTGGTCCGGATCACCGCGCGCCAGGCGCTGAGCCGGCTGCGTACGCTCGGCCGCCGCAGGGAGTCCTACGTCGGTCCCTGGTTGCCCGCACCGCTGCTGACCGCGCCGGACGTGGCCGAGGACGTCGAGCTGGCCGAGAGCGTGTCGATGGCGATGCTGCTGGTGCTGGAGACGCTCACGCCCACCGAGCGGGCGGTGTTCGTGCTGCGCGAGGTGTTCGACCTGGGGTACGACGAGATCGCCGATGCCGTCGACAAGAGTCCGGCCGCCGTCCGCCAGATCGCGCACCGGGCACGGGCACACGTCGCTGCGCGCCGACCGCGCGGGGTCGTTTCCCCGGCCGAGACCCGGCAGGCGCTCGATGCGTTCAAACGGGCGACCGAGACGGGCGACCTGCAGGGCCTGCTCGACATCCTCGCGCCGGAGGTCGTCTTCCTGGGTGACGGCGGAGGGGTCAAGCAGGCCGTCCTGAAGCCCGTCGTGGGGGCCGACAAGGTGGCCCGTCTGCTGGTCGCCGGGCTGGGCAGGGCCACCGCGGCGATGCTGGGGCCGGCACAGGTCAACGGGTACCCGGCGCTGATTCTCCGGCTGGGCGGCGCGATCGACACCGTCCTGGCGGTGCGCATCGACGACGGACTCATCACCGGGCTGTACGCCGTGCGCAATCCCGAGAAACTGTCGCACATGCGGCAGGAGACCGCCCTGCGCCGCTGAGCCCGGGATCCGGAAGTCGGCCGCAGCCCGCGTCGGGCGGAACGCATCACCCTCGCGGCGGCAGCCGGTCGGGCGAGACGCGTCACCCTCTTGGCGGCCCCGTGACCGGGCATCGGCCGGATCACGGGGCCGCCCGGCCGATGCCGGGGGACCTGAGCCGCGGTCAGGCCTCGGTCAGGGTGACGTCCTGCTTCTCCGCCGCGAGGAGGTGGGGCAGCAGCAGGCCGTCCTCGTCGCGGAGTTCCAGCATCGAGGCCTCGACGTGGGTCTCGCCGGGCTCCACGGTGCTCACCGCGGGCGTGCCCGTGTTGACCCAGCGGTGCACGGAGCCGTCGCACACGGCCCGGGTGCCGCCGACGCCCTGCCGGATCGAGGAGCCGTCCTGGCCGATGGTGGAGCCGATCAAGGCCTCTCCCGTGGCGCCGGTGCAGCGGTAGGTGCCGGAGAGTGTGACGGTGCCGTCTGCCGTCACCCGGCCCGTCGGGTCTACGGTCACGGTGTCGCCCGAGGCCGCGCTCGCGGGGGCGGCGGGGGTGGTGAGCAGCAGCGCGGCGGCCGCGCCGATGGCGCCGAGAAGGGGGCGCAGGGACATCTGGGAACCTCCCGGATGGCTGGAATGAGGGAGTCCACTGCTACCGGGCGCCCGTGCCGACGAGCGTGATCGTCACTCCTTCGGTGGCGAGTCCGCTGCGAGCGTCGATGAACGGTCCGCGTACCGTCCGCGTGTTGTCACGCTTCGCCGGTGGCTGTTCCGAAGGGCCCGGGGCGGGCGCATGGTCGACCCATGCGGCCGGTCCGGCGGACCACCGCGCGGGCGGTCCGCAGACCGGTCCCACCGATGTGGAGGTGTGCCATGTGTTCCCACCAGTCCTCGCGTTCCCACCCGGTCGCCGGTGCAGCCACCGACACCGGCGCCCCGCACGTCGTCGCCGCCCACCCCGAGCAGGGCTGGAGCCTGCTGTGCGACGGGACGATCGTCTTCGACGACACCGGTGAGCTGCTGCCCGACGGCCGGGTCGTCGCGCCGCGCCGGGGACCGGCGGAGCGGCTCGCCATGGCCGCCTGAGCGCGGCCATGGCGAGCCCCCGGGCGCGCGCCGCCGGTCACGTCCCGGATGAGTTTCCGCCCCCGAGGCCCTGCCCGTGTCGTGACCCGGCGGGCGCGGTGTCACGGCAGTACGGCGAAACCGTCGAGTTCCACCAGCGCCCGGTCGTCCCACAGGCGGGCGATGCCCACGACGGCCATCGCGGGGTAGTCGCGACCGGCCGACGTCCGCCAGATGCGGCCCAGTTCGGGGGCGTGGTCCCGGTAGTCGGCGACGTCGGTGGCGTACACGGTGACGCGGGCGAGGTCGGCCGGGGTGCCGCCGGCCGCGTGCAGGGCGGTGAGCAAATTGGTGAGAGCCCGCTCGAACTGTTCGGGCAGGGTGTCGCCGACGACCTTGCCGTCCGCGTCCAGCGCCGTCTGGCCGGCCAGGAACACCACCCGTGAACCGGTGGCGACCACGGCGTGCGAGAAGCCCCGGGGCGGGGAGAGGCCGGGCGGGTTGACCCGGGTGAGAGGGGCGGGGTCGGGCGGGTTGCCGCGCTCGGGGTTCACCGGGCCTCCCGGGTCGTGTCCAGCTCTCCGTACAACTCCTTGGCGATGATTTCGCGCTGCACCTCGCTCGCTCCCTCGTAGATCCGGGGGGCGCGCACCTCGCGGTAGAGGTGTTCGAGGAGGTGGCCGCGGCGCAGGGCACGGGCCCCGTGCAGCTGGACGGCCGCGTCGACGACGTACTGCGCGGTCTCGGTGGCGAGGAGTTTCGCCATCGCGGCGCGCCCGGGGATGCCCGGGACGCCTTCGTCGTACGCCGTCGCCGCCGCGTACACCATCAGGCGGGCGGCCTCGGTGCGCAGGGCCATTTCGGCGACCTGGTGGGCCACGGCCTGAAGGTCCCTCAGCTTGCCGCCGAAGGCGTCCCGCGAGGCGGTGTGGACGAGGGTCGCGTCCAGTGCCGCCTGCGCCATGCCGACGGCGAAGGCGCCCACGCTGGGGCGGAAGAGGTTGAGGGTGGCCATGGCGACCCGCAGGCCACGGCCGGCCTCGCCGAGGACGTCGTCCGCGGTGACGGGGACTCCGTCGAAGGACAGGGTGCCGACGGGGTGCGGGGAGAGCAGTTCCAGGGCGCTCCCGGTGAGGCCGGGACGGTCGGCGGGCACGAGGAAGGCCGTCACGCCGCGGGACCCGGCGCCGGGCGTGGTCCGCGCGAAGACGGTGTAGAGGTCGGCCTCGGGAGCGTTGGAGATCCAGCACTTCTCACCGGTGAGCCGCCAGTGGGAGGGGCCCTCGGGCCGGGCCTCGAGGGTGAGTGCCGCCGCGTCCGACCCCGCGCCCGGCTCGCTGAGGGCGAAGGCGGCCACGGCCGTGCCCGCGCGCACGCCCGGCAGCCAGCGGTCGCGTTGCGCCGGGGTGCCGTGCGCGTGGACCGGATGGGCACCCAGGCCCTGCAGGGCGAGAGCGGTTTCCGCCTCGGTGCAGGCGTAGGCCAGGGACTCCCGCATCAGGCACAGGTCCAGCGCGCCCGAGGTGAACAGGCGCTCCAGCAGGCCGAGGCGGCCCAGTTCGGCGACGAGCGGCCGGTTCACGCGGCCCGGCTCGCCCTTCTCCGCGAGCGGGCGCAGCCGGTCGGCGGCCAGGGCCCGCAGCTCGGCGCACCAGGCGGACTGTTCGGGTTCGAGCGAGAATGCGGGCATCGCCGGTCCTGCCTCCCGTGGCCGTACGTCCACTCCCGACCGTATCGCGCTCCATTGACTGTCGTCACCAACACGATACGCTCCCAGTGCGAGCCCACCACGACAAGGGGGCGAACCGCCATGGACCCCAGCAGGGACGGCACCGGGAGGCCGACGGACCCGGCCCCGGCGACCGCGTCGGCCATACCCTCGGCCCACGTCGACACCTTCGCGCGCGACCACCTCCCACCCCCGGACCAGTGGCCCGAACTGCGCTTCGACCTCCCGGAGCTGCGCTACCCCGACCGGCTGAACTGCGCCGCCGAGTTGCTGGACCACACCGACGCGGGCCGCCCGGTGTTCCGCACCGCCTCCGGGGACACCTGGACCTACGGCGACCTGCGCGCCCGCGTCGACCGCGTGGCGCATGTGCTCACCGGGGACCTCGGCGTCGTCCCCGGCAACCGGGTCCTGCTGCGCGGTCCGACCACCCCCTGGCTCGCCGCCTGCTGGCTGGCGGTGCTGAAGGCGGGCGCCGTCGCGGTCACCGTGCTGGCCCAGCAGCGCCCGCACGAGCTGAGCACCCTGTGCGAGATCGCCCGGGTGCGGCACGCGCTGTGCGACGTGCGGGCCGTCGACGACCTCGCGAAGGCGGAGATACCCGGCCTGGGGATCACCACATACGGCGGCGACGCCCCCGACGACCTCCTGCGCCGCCCGGCACCCACCACCCCGTACCCCGCCGCCGACACCGCGGCCGACGACGTGGCCCTGATCGCCTTCACCTCCGGCACCACGGGCCGCCCCAAGGGCTGCCTGCACTTCCACCGGGACGTGCTGGCGATCGCCGACACCTTTTCCCGGCACGTGCTGCGACCGCGCCCGGACGACGTCTTCACGGGCAGCCCCCCGCTCGGGTTCACGTTCGGGCTGGGCGGGCTGGTGATCTTCCCGATGCGGGCCGGCGCCAGTTCCCTGCTGCTCGAACAGGCGGGCCCCCGGCAACTGCTGCCCGCGATCGCCGAGCACCGGGTCTCGGTGCTGTTCACCGCGCCGACCGCGTACCGCGCGATGCTGGACGGACTCGGCGCGCACGACACCTCCTCGCTGCGGCGCTGCGTCTCCGCCGGCGAGAACCTGCCCGCGGCGACCTGGCACGCCTGGCACGAGCGCACCGGCCTGCGCATCATCAACGGCATCGGCGCCACGGAACTGCTGCACATCTTCATCTCCGCCGCCGACGCGGACATCCGGCCCGGCACCACGGGAGTACCGGTACCGGGGTGGCACGCGCGCGTGCAGGACCGGCACGGCACCCCCGTGCCCGACGGGGAGCCCGGCCTGCTCGCCGTGCAGGGCCCCGTCGGCTGCCGCTACCTCGCCGATCCGCGGCAGCGTGAGTACGTGCGTTCGGGCTGGAACGTCACCGGTGACACCTACGTCCGCGACGGCGACGGCTACTTCCGGTACGTGGCCCGTGCCGACGACATGATCGTCTCGGCGGGGTACAACATCGCGGGCCCCGAGGTCGAGGACGCGCTGCTGCGCCATCCGGACGTGGTCGAGGCGGCGGTCGTCGGACGGCCCGACGAGGCCCGCGGGCAGGTGGTGGTCGCGTATGCCGTAGTGAAGGAGGGCGCGCCACGGGACGCGGAGGCGCTGCGCGCGTACCTCAAGGCGGAGCTCGCGCCGTACAAGTGCCCGCGGGAGATCGTCTTCCTGGACGCGCTGCCACGCACGGCCACCGGCAAGCTCCAGCGGTTCCGGTTGCGCCACCACGGTGACCAGCGGTAATACTGACGACTTAAGATGATCAACGTGTCCGAGCAGCACGCGCAGCACGCCCCGAGGTCCCTCATCGTCACGCTCTACGGCGCGTACGGTCGATTCGTGCCGGGCCCGGTGCCCGTCGCCGAGCTGATCCGGCTGCTGGCCGCGGTCGGGGTGGACGCGCCGTCCGTCCGCTCGTCGGTGTCCCGCCTCAAGCGACGCGGGCTGCTCGTACCGGCCCGCACGGAGCAGGGCACGGCCGGGTACGAACTGTCCCCGGAGGCACGTCAGTTGCTCGACGACGGCGATCGGCGCATCTACGCGACGGCGCCGCCCCAGGAGGCGGGCTGGGTGCTCGCCGTCTTCTCCGTGCCGGAGTCCGAACGGCAGAAGCGGCACGTGCTGCGCTCGCGGCTGGCCGGCCTCGGCTTCGGCACCGCGGCGCCCGGCGTGTGGATCGCACCGGCGCGGCTCTACGAGGAGACCCGGCACGCCCTGCAGCGGCTGCACCTGGACAGCTACGTGGACTTCTTCCGCGGGGACCACCTGGGTTTCACCCCGACCCGGGAGGCGGTGGCGCGCTGGTGGGACCTGGCCGGGATCGCCAAGCAGCACGAGGCGTTCCTGGACCGGCACGCGCGCGTGCTGCACTCCTGGGAGCGACGCCCCGACACCCCGCCCGAGGAGGCCTACCGGGACTACCTCCTCGCCCTCGACTCCTGGCGCCACCTGCCCTACGTGGATCCGGGTCTGCCCGCGCGCCTGCTGCCCGCCGACTGGCCGGGCGCCCGCTCCGCCACTGTGTTCCGGGGCCTGCACGAGCGGCTGCGGGACGCGGGAGCACGGTTCGTCGACCTGTGAGCGGGGCCGGCTTCCCGGGTCGGGTGCCCGGTGCGCGCCGTCAGCCGTCCAGGCTCAGCCGCGGTTTCGGGGCGTCCGTGCGGCCGGTCTGCGGGCGGCGGCTGCCCGCCCGGTACGGCGCCGGCCAGACGGCGCCCGGGCCCGTGTAGCCCTGCTCGGCCGCCGCGTGCAGGGTCCAGTGCGGGTCGTAGAGGTGGGGCCTGGCGAGCGCGCACAGGTCCGTACGCCCGGCCAGGATCAGGGAGTTGACGTCGTCCCAGGAGGAGATCGCGCCGACCGCGATCACCGGGACGCCGGCCTCGTGCCGGATGCGGTCGGCGAAGGGCGTCTGGTACGACCGCCCGAACTCAGGCCGCTCCTCCGTCACCACCTGGCCGGTGGAGACGTCGATCGCGTCGGCGCCGTGCGCCGCGAAGGCGCGGGCGATCGCGACGGCGTCTTCGGCGCTCGTGCCGCCCTCGGCCCAGTCGGTGGCCGAGATGCGTACGGTCATGGGCCGCTCCCCGGGCCACACCGCGCGGACGGCGTCGAAGACCTCCAGCGGGAAGCGCAGCCGTTTCTCCAGCGAGCCGCCGTAGGCGTCGGTGCGGTGGTTGGTCAGCGGGGAGAGGAAGCCGGAGAGCAGGTAGCCGTGGGCGCAGTGCAGTTCGAGCAGGTCGAAACCGGCGCGGGCGGCCCGCCACGCGGCGGCGGTGAACTCCTCGCGGATGTCGGTCAGCTGGGCGCGGGACAGCTGGCGCGGGGCCTGGCTGCCCGGCTTGTAGGGCAGCGGGGAGGCGGCCATGAGTGGCCAGTTGCCGTCCGGGAGCGGCTCGTCCATGCCTTCCCACATCAGTCGGGTCGAGCCCTTGCGCCCGCTGTGGCCGAGCTGGACGCCGACGGCGGTGCCCGGGGTCTGCCGGTGCACGAAGTCGGCGATCCGCTTCCAGGCCCCGGCCTGCCTGCCGGTCCACAGGCCCGCGCACCCCGGGGTGATCCGGCCTTCCGGGCTCACGCACACCATCTCGGTCATCACCAGACCGGCGCCGCCCAGCGCGCGGGCGCCGAGGTGGACGAGGTGGAAGTCGCCGGGGACGCCGTCGACCGCCGAGTACATGTCCATCGGGGAGACGACCACCCGGTTGCGCAGGGTCAGTCCGCGCAGCCGGAACGGGGTGAACATCGGGGGCGTGCCGGGCCGGCAGCCGAACTCCCGCTCGACGGCGTCGGTGAAGCGGGCGTCGCGCAGCCGCAGGTTGCCGTGGGTGACGCGGCGGCTGCGGGTGAGCAGGTTGAACGCGAACTGGCGGGGCGGCTGGTGGAGGTACAGGCCGAGGTTCTCGAACCACTCCAGGCTGGCGCGGGCGGCGCGCTGGGTGGAGGCGACCACCGGCTTGCGTTCCTCCTCGTAGGCGGTCAGCGCCTGGTCCAGTCCGTCCTGCTCCTGGAGACAGGCCGCGAGCGCGAGGGCGTCCTCCACGGCGAGCTTGGTGCCGGAGCCGATGGAGAAGTGGGCGGTGTGGGCGGCGTCGCCGAGGAGGACGACGTTGCCGCACGACCAGCGCTCGTTGACCACCGTGCGGAAGGTGGTCCAGGCCGAGTTGTTGGAGCGCAGGGGCCGTCCGCCGAGCGCGTCCGCGAAGAGCTTCGCGCAGCGCTCGATGGACCCCTGCTCGTCGAGGTCCTGGAAGCCGGCCGCGCGCCAGACCTCTTCGCGCATCTCGACGATCACGGTGGAGGCGTCGGCCGCATAGGGGTAGCCGTGCAGTTGCATCACGCCGTGCTCGGTCTCGGCGATCTCGAAGCGGAAGGCGTCGAAGGCGAAGTCCGCGGCGAGCCAGATGTAGCGGCAGCGGTGCGAGGTCACCCGGGGCCGGAACACGTCGGCGCAGGCCTCGCGGGTGGCACTGTGCACCCCGTCGGCGGCGACCACCAGGTCGTACGCCTCGGCCAGCAGCGCCGAAGACGGGGCCTCGGTGCGAAAGCGCAGCTCGACGCCGAGGCTGCGGCAACGCTCGTGCAGGATCTGCAGGAGCCGTTTCCTGCCGAGGGCGGCGAAACCGTGGCCGCCGGAGGTGTGCCGTACACCCCGGTGCACGATGTCGATGTCGTCCCAGCGGACGAAGTGTTCCCGAAGGGCCTCGTAGACCGTCGGGTCGGCGTGTTCGATGCCGCCCAGGGTCTCGTCGGAGAGGACCACCCCGAAGCCGAAGGTGTCGTCGGGGGCGTTGCGTTCCCAGACGGTGACCTCGCGGGTGGGGTCCAGGCGCTTGAGCAACGCCGCCGCGTACAGCCCTCCGGGGCCACCGCCGATGACCGCGACCTTCATGGCGCGCTCACCTCCCCCGCCACTTGGGCGGCCGCTTCTCGGTGAAGGCCGCGTGGAACTCGGCGTAGTCCTCGCCGTTCATGAGGAGTGCCTGGGTGGAGGCGTCCAACTCGACGGCGGCCGCCAGTGGCATGTCCAGTTCGGCCGTCAGCAACGCCTTGGTCTGTGCGTATGCGAGCGCCGGGCCGTCGGCCAGGCGGCGGGCCAGCGCCTGCGCGGCCTCGTCGGCACGGCCTTCCTCCGCCAGCTCGCTGATCAGCCCGATCCGCTCCGCCTCGGCCGCCCGCACCGGCTCGCCGAGCATGAGCAGCCGGGTCGCGTGCCCGAGCCCGACGACGCGGGGCAGCAGATAGGCCGCTCCCATGTCGCCGCCGGACAGGCCGACTCGGGTGAAGAGGAAGGCGAAGCGGGCGGAGGGGTCGGCGACCCGGAAGTCGGCGGCCAGTGCCAGCACGGCCCCGGCGCCCGCCGCCACTCCGTGCACCGCCGCGATCACCGGGAACGGGCACTCCCGCAGGGCCCGCACCACCTGTCCGGTCATCCGGTTGAAGTCCAGGAGCTGGGCGGTGTCCATCGACAGGGTCGCACCGATGATCTCGTCGACGTCGCCGCCCGAGCAGAAGCCGCGGCCCTCGCCCGACAGCACCAGGGCGCGTACGGCCCGCTCCCGGGAGAGCTCGGCGAGCAGGTCGCGCAGGTCGGCGTAGGCGCCGAAGGTGAGGGCGTTGAGCTTGTCGGGGCGGGCGAGGGTGACGGTGGCGACGCCGTCGGTGCGCTCGACGCGCAGGTGCCGCCAGGCGGAGGTGCGGGCTGCGGAGCCGGTGAAGGGACTCATGACGTGCGGCCTCCTCGGGGGGACTGCCTCTGCCTCGCTGCGCTTCCCTTCGAAGCTATCACTCATCTGTGACTGTCGTCACGAGACCGCGATACGGCGTTGTGAAGTGACCGATAGTCGCCTGCTCCGTCGCCGCCGTCACTTCGTCACGGGACGGCGATAACGCGGTAACGAGGCGACTCGTCACGGGAGGGCGTCCGGTCACCGGGGTAAGCCGTCCGTTGTCGGGGCCGCGGGTCCCGAACGGGGGCCGCCGGGAGCCGCTGTCGAGGGCCCCCGTACCATTCCTGAGGTTGAAAGCAGGACAGCCTGATGGTGATCACTGGGACGCCCTGCGCCATGAACGGATCCACCTTGCACGAACCTCCTTCCGCCGCCTCCGCCTCCTGGCGCGTCGCGCTGCCGCACACGGTGGCCGCCGTGCCCGTGGCGCGTGCCCTGGTCCGTACCGCGCTGGCCGAACTGGAGCACACCGCCGACTGCGACACCGCGGAGCTGCTCACGGCGGAGCTGGTCGCCAACGCCGTCGAGCACACCGCGGGCCACGGGCCCATAGAGCTGGTGGTGGAGCTGCAGCCGACCGGCTGCCATGTCGAGGTGCACGACCCGGACCCGGCGCCGCCCGGCGGCCTGACCCGGCCCGGCCTCGAGGCGCCGGATCCCTGGCAGGAGGGCGGGCGCGGCCTGTTGCTGATCCGCGCCCTGAGCTCCTCCTGCGGTCACCGCCCCACCGAGTCGGGCAAGGCGGTCTGGTTCAGACTGCCGGCGCTGCCGCCTCGGCTGCGTCCTGCGTGACCTCTTCGGCGACCTGGGCGGCGTCGGTGGCCTGCGCGGCCCCGGCCACCTCGGTCGCCTGTGCGGCCCCGGCCGTACGCTCCCGCTGCGCGAGCCGGGAGTGCCGGCGTCCGTAGCCGACGTAGACCAGCAGCCCGGCCGCCAGGAAGGCCGCGAACTGGACCCAGGTCGTCCACCCGGTCTCGTACATGAGGTAGAGGCAGAAGCCGACGCCGAGCAGCGGGACCACGGGGTACAGCGGCACGCGGAAGGTCCGGGTGAGGCCGGGCTCGCGGCGGCGCAGCGCGATCACCGCGATGTTGACCACGGCCATGATCGCGAGGGTGCCGATGGTGCACAGGTTCATCACGACGTCCAGCGAGGCGAAGCCGGCCGGGACCGCGAAGACGGCCGCGACGATCAGGGTGCCGGCGACGGGGGTGGAGGTCCGGGGCGAGACCCGCTCGAAGACGCGCGGGACGAGCCCGTCCCGGGACATCGACATCAGGATGCGGGTCTGCCCGTACATCACGGCGAGCACGACCGAGGCGATGGCGACGACCGCGCCGAAGGCGATGACCGCGCCGCCGACCGAGGACCCGGTGACCACGTTGACGACGTAGCTCAGCGCGGCGGGCCGGCCGCCGACCTGGTCGCCGCCGACGGCGCCGATCGCGGCGAGCGCGACCGCGCAGTACAGCAGCGTGACCAGGCCCATGCAGACGAGGATCGCGACCGGGATGTCCCGGCGCGGGTTCTTCGCCTCCTCGCCGGCCGTGGTGATCGCGTCGAAGCCGATGTAGGAGAAGAAGGCCGCGGTGGTGCCCGCTCCGATGCCGCCCAGGCCGGCCGGGGCGAACGGGACCAGGTTGCCGTGCTTGAAGGCGCTGAAGCCGATCACGCAGAACGCGACCAGGACGACGAGCTTGACGGCGGCCATGGCGGCGGTGGCCCGGGCGCTCTCGCGCACCCCGCGCACCAGCAGCACGCAGCCCATGGCGATCACGAGCACCGCGGGCAGGTTGACGATGCCGCCCTCGCCCGGCCCGGCACACAGCGCGGCGGGCAGCTGCCATCCGGTGAGGCTGTGCAGGAGTTCGTTGACGTACTGGCTCCAGCCGACCGCGACGGCCGAGATGGAGACGCCGTACTCGAGCAGCAGGCACCAGCCGACGAGGAACGCGGTGGACTCGCCGAGACCGGCGTAGGCGAAGGAGTACGACGATCCGGAGACCGGGATCGCGCCGCCCAGCTCGGCGAAGGCGAACGCGGTGAACACGCACGTGATCGCGGCGAGCAGGAAGGAGACGACGACGGCCGGGCCGGCCTGGGCGACCGAGTCGGACAGGCCGACGAAGATGCCGGTGCCGACGATCGCGCCGACGCCGAAGCAGACGAGCTGGAACAGGCCCATCGTGCGCTTGAGGCCGTGGCCTGCGCGGTCGGCGCCGGACTCGGCGACGAGGAGGGCCGGGGACTTGATGCGCAGGGCGCGGCGGGGGGTGGTGCCGGGAGCGGGCATGCGGGTGGTGCTCGTTTCTGGTGGTGCGGGTGCGACGGGGTTCGTCGCGTGGCGGCCGGGGCGGGGTGGCTCCGGGCCGCCGGTCAGGATAAAGCCGGTCAGGATAAGGCCGGTCAGGCGAGGGTGGCGACGAGGATCGCCTTGATGGTGTGCAGTCTGTTCTCGGCCTCGTCGAAGACGACCGAGTGCGCCGACTCGAAGACCTCGTCGGTCACTTCCAGGGACCGCAGGCCGTGCCGCTCGTGGATCTCGCGCCCGACCTCGGTGCCCAGGTCGTGGAAGGCGGGCAGGCAGTGCAGGAACTTCACGTCAGGGTTGCCGGTGGCGCGCAGCACGTCCATCGTCACCGCGTACGGGGCGAGGGCCTCGATCCGCTCGGCCCAGACCGCCTTGGGCTCCCCCATGGACACCCAGACGTCGGTGGCCACGAAGTCCGCGCCCGCGACGCCCTCGGCGATGTCCTCGGTGAGCGTGATGCGGGCGCCGCTCGCGCCGGCGAGCTCGCGGGCGCGGTCGACGATCTCCTGGGCGGGCCAGTAGGTCTTGGGGGCGACGATCCGGACGTCCATGCCGAGCAGGGCTCCGGTGACCAGGTAGGAGTTGCCCATGTTGAAGCGGGCGTCGCCGAGGTAGGCGAAGGCGATCTCGCGGGGCGGCCTGCCGGTGTGCTCGGTCATGGTGAGCACGTCGGCGAGCATCTGGGTGGGGTGCCAGTCGTCGGTGAGCCCGTTGTAGACGGGGACGCCTGCGTGGGCGGCGAGCTCCTCGACCGTGGCCTGGCTGTCGCCGCGGTACTCGATGGCGTCGAACATCCGGCCGAGGACGCGGGCGGAGTCCTTCGCCGACTCCTTGTGCCCGATCTGCGAGCCCGCGGGGTCGAGGTACGTCGTCGAGGCGCCCTGGTCGGCGGCGGCGACCTCGAACGCGCACCGCGTGCGCGTCGACGTCTTCTCGAAGATCAGCGCGATGTTCCTGCCCCGCAGGTGAGGGGTCTCGGTCCCGGCCTTCTTGGCGGCCTTCAGCTCGGCGGCCAGCTCGACCAGACCGCGGAACTCCTCCTCGGTGAAGTCCAGCTCCTTGAGGAAGTGGCGGCCGGCGAGGGCGGTCGGGACTGTCGCCATGGGGGCGCTCCAACGGGTGTGGGACAGGACTCTGGAATTCTATACGATGCTCAACATTTCTATGCGATCACGTTCCGTCCGCGCGGTCGCCCTCAGGCTCCCACGGCGTCCCGTTCGACCGGGCAGCTCATGCAGCGCGGTCCGCCCCGGCCGCGACCCAGCTCGCTGCCCGGGATCTCGATCACCTCGATGCCCTGCTTGCGCAGGTGCGTGTTGGTGGTGGAGTTGCGCTCGTAGGCGACCACGACGCCGGGCTCGACGGCGAGGACGTTGCAGCCGTCGTCCCACTGCTCGCGCTCGGCGGCGTGCACGTCCTGGGTCGCGGTCAGGACGCGGATCTCGCTCAGGCCGAGGGCGGCGGCGATCGCGCGGTGCATGTGCTCCGGCGGGTGATCGGTGACCTTCAGCTCCCGGTCCCCGCTGCCCGGCTCGATGCTGTAGGAGCGGAGCATGCCGAGCCCCGCGTACTGGGTGAAGGTGTCCCCACCGATCATGGTCATCACGGTGTCGAGGTGCATGAAGGCGCGCCGCTTGGGCATGTCCAGCGCGACGATGGTCCGGGCCGACCCGGAGGCGAACAGCTTGTACGCGAGCATCTCGACGGCCTGGGGCGTGGTCCGCTCGCTCATGCCGATGAGGACGGCACCGTTGCCGATCACGAGCACGTCCCCGCCCTCGATGGTCGACGGGTAGTCGGCCTGCCCCTCGGACCACACATGGAACGTTTCGCCACGGAACAGCGGGTGGTGGCGGTAGATGGCCTCGAAGTGCACGGTCTCGCGCTGCCGGGCGGGCCAGCGCATCGCGTTGATGGAGACGCCGTCGTAGATCCAGGCGGACGTGTCACGGGTGAACAGGTGGTTGGGCAGGGGACCCAGCAGGAAGTCGTCGAGATCCATGACGTGGAAGCGGACGGACGTCGGTTCCGCGTGAGCGGCCAGGAACTCCCGCTTGGTCATCCCGCCGACGAGGGCCTCGGCCAGCTCCTGTGCGGGCAGCGTCTCGAAGGCGGCCCGGATGTGGTCGGTGGCGAGCGGCCCGTACTCCTTCTCGTGGAAGACCCGCTCCAGGACGAGCGTTCGGGCGGCCGGGATCTGCAGCACCTCGGTGAGCAGGTCCCCGAAGAGGTGCACGGAGACCCCGCGGTCGCGCAGCACGTCGGCGAACCCGTCGTGCTCGGCCCGCGCCCGACGCACCCACAGCACGTCGTCGAAGAGGAGGGCGTCCTTGTTGCTCGGGGTGAGCCTCTTGAGCTCCAGATCCGGTCGGTGCAGGATCACGCGGCGCAGCCGCCCGGCCTCGGAGTCGACGTGGAATCCCATGGCTTCATCCTGACCATCGGAGGCCGGATTCACCCGTCCCTCGCGTGTTTTCATGTCCCCTTGTTTTCGTCTCATTGACGACAATCATGCCGAGCGTTTATCGTCCACATGACGAAAACAGGAGGGGATCGATGGCCGACATCACCCGGCGCCTGGGCTGGCGCCACCTGCGCGGCGCACCGACGGCGCACGTCCGGCACCACCGGTCCGGCCGGCTCGCGCACGACGGCCCCGGGCTCAGCTTCTGGTTCCGCTCGCTGACCGCGTCCCTGTCCGAGGTGCCGGTCGACGACCGCGAGCTGGCCATGACCTTCCACGCCCGTACGTCCGACTTCCAGGACGTGTCGGTGCAGGCGACGGTCACGTACCGGATCAGCGCCCCGGCCGTCGCCGCCGAGCGCCTGGACTTCTCGATCGACCCGGACACCGGGGTGTGGCGCGGCGCGCCCCTCGAACAACTGGCCACACTGCTCACCGAGACCGCGCAGGAGCACGCCCTGGCCGTCCTGGCCCGTACGCCGCTGTCGGCTGCTCTGGCCGACGGCGTGACCGCGGTGCGCGAGCGGGTCGCGGCCGGGCTGGCCGCCGAGCCCCGGCTCCCGGCCACCGGCGTCGAGGTGGTCGGCGTCCGCGTGGTGGCGCTGCGTCCGGAACCGGAGGTGGAACGGGCCCTGCGCACCCCCGCCAGGGAACAGATCCAGCAGGAGGCCGACCGGGCGACCTACGAACGACGGGCGGTGGCCGTCGAGCGGGAACGGGCGATCGCCGAGAACGAGTTGGCGAGCCGCATCGAACTCGCCCGGCGCGAGGAGCGGTTGGTCGAGCAGCGAGGTACCAACGCCCGGCGCGAGGCCGAGGAACAGGCCGCGGCGGACGCGGTACGGGCCGAGGCGGAGGCGGCCCGCACGGTCCGGCTGGCGGATGCCGAGGCGGCTCGCACGGAGCGGCTGGCCGAGGCCGAGGCGGCCCGCTCCGTGCGGCTCGCCCGGGCGCAGGCCGAGGGGGCGCGCGAGGTGGGTGAGGCACGGGCGCAGGCCCAGGCGGCGTGGCTGCGGGTGCACGCGGACGCCGACATCGCGACCCTGCACGCCCTGACCGGGACCCGCCTGGCCGAGAACCTGCCGCGCATCGACCATGTGACGATCTCGCCGGACGTACTCACCGGGCTGCTCGCCAGGTTGGGCGGACCCACGTCCGGAGCCGTACCCACGGCCGGCTCCGCGCCCGCAACCGGAGCCGAGCCCGCAACGGGGGTCGGCCCCGCCCGCCCGGAGGCGCAGGCGTGAGCCTCGCGCCGCGCGTCGTCCTCGTCCACCGCACCACGGAGTACGAGGAGTTGGTGGCCCGCCACGGCACGCACGGCCAGGCCGCCTTCTTCCTCTCCTCCCGGGGCCGCGACATCCGGGAGCTCGCCGAACGCCACCGCCGCACCCGGCGGGCGCTGGCCGAGGTGGCCTCGGCGGTGCCCCTGACCTGGCGGCAGACCCGGGTGGAGCGGGCCGACCTGGACCGTTTCCTGTTCGCCCCGGAGGACGTCGTGGTCGTGGTCGGTCAGGACGGGCTGGTGGCGAACGTCGCCAAGTACCTCTCCGGCCAGCCGGTACTGGGGGTCGACGCGGATCCGGACCGGAACCCGGGGGTGCTGGTACGGCACCGGCCGCGGGAGGCGGCGGCACTGCTTCCGGCCGTGCCGGACCCGGGGACGGGCGTCGAGGAGCTCACGATGGTCGAGGCCGTCGCCGACGACACGCAGCGGCTGGTCGCGCTCAACGAGATCTATCTGGGAGCGCCCGGTCACCAGACCGCCCGGTACCGCCTGTGCCTCGACGGCGACAGGGGTGTCGTCGAGGCCCAGGCCTCCTCCGGAGTACTGGTGGGCACCGGCACGGGCGCCACGGGCTGGCTCCGGTCGGTGTGGCAGGACCGGGGCAGGGCCCTGCGGCTTCCCGGCCCTGCGGAGGACCGGCTGCTGTGGTTCGTGCGCGAGGCCTGGCCGTCGCCGGCCACCGGAACGTCCCTGGTGGCGGGCGAACTGCCGGCCACCGGCACCCTGAGCCTGACCATCGAGTCCGAACGGCTGGTCGCCTTCGGGGACGGCATGGAGACGGACGCGGTGGATCTGACGTGGGGCCAGACGATCCGGGTCGGGGTGTGCCGGGAACGGTTGCGGCTGGTGGGCTGACGGCGCCGACGGGCCGGGCCGCGGTGGCTTGACGGCGCCGGTGGCCTCACGGTGCCGTGGGCCCGGTCAGCTGCTCGGCAACGGCTGCAGGAGTTCCGGGCGGGCCAGCATGCGCCGGGTCTCGCGCCCCGGTTCCAGGACGGACCGGGCGACGATCCACCCGGCCAGCGCGTGCGGTCCGGACGGGTCGTCCGCGAGAGCCTCGGCATACCCGGCCAGGGCAGCGGCCGGATCCCCGGCGGCGAGATGCTCGTCGGGGGTACGGGGGGCGGTGGGCCGGGCGGCGAAGGCGTGGGTGCGGACGTCCGGCCACAGGGTCCGGTCGGCGCGGAAGCGGAGGGCGTCCCGGGCCGGTCCGGCGGGCGACGAGGGCGGTACGACATTGCGCAGCCGCCACTCGGTGCGGTGCAGTGCCGCGGCCGCCCGGGCACGGCTGAGGGCGGCCGGGGGGACGGGCCGGCGCAACCAGCCGTCCAGCGTGCCCGCCAGTCCCGACACCAGCGCGCGGCCCTGCGCGGTGAGGCGGCCGCTGGTCAGCAGCGTCCGCACCACGAGCCGACTCTGGGTGCGGCGCAGCGCGAAGTGGTAGCCGGCCGTGTCGGCCGTCCGCTCGTCCTGGGCGTCGGCCAGCCGGTCGCTCCAGAACCCCGCGACTCCGGTGAACGCGTACGCGCCGTGCAGCAGGCCGGTGAGATGGCGTGGATCGGCACGCCAGGGGGCGTAGTAGCGCTCCTCCCGGTCGTCGTCCAGCAGCGGGAAGAGGTGCAGGAGGGCGGCGAGCTTGCTGTGCTGGAACTCGTGCACGAGCGTTTCGGCGAGGGCGAGCGCACAGGCGGGGCGGGCGATCACCATGCCGCCGTAGGAGTCGCCGCTGGAGGCGGAGACCCGGACCGTCGGCGGGGCGGGGGGCAGGGTGGTGGTACGGCCCCAGGGCGCTATGGAACGCAGGGCCGCCGGGTCCAGGCGCCCGGGCCCGGCGTCGCCCGCGAGCAGCTCGACGGCCTGCTCGAACAGCCGCTGCCACGCCTCGGCCTCCGCATCTTCAAGTCTGGCCGGCGCAATGGGGTCGTCGAGGTCGCGGTAGGGGTCGAGGTCGTCGAGGGGAAGGGAGACGGGTCCGGCGGGACCATGGTGGGTGAGGGTGCGCAGGGGCAGCCAGCGGGAAGTGGCGCTGTGCGGGCCGGAATCGGGCAGGTCGTTCCCGGACCGCTCCCCCGCGCCGCGCACCGGTGCCGTCGCCGGGCGGATGGTCAGGCAGGACGAAGTGCCGTCGCGTCCCGGGCCGGTGAGGGTCAGCAGTCCGGCACGGGTGACCGCCCGGCCGACCGTCAGCCCCGGTTCCGCCTCGGGGAGCCGGGCCAGCCCCAGGCCGGGGAGGGACAGACCGCCGTCGGTGAGCGGGACACCGAGGCACGCCTCCGTGCCGGCGTGCAGGGACGCCGAGACGGCCAGGGCGCCCAGGTGGCCTGCCTCCGCCCACAGCGGCGGGCCCGCCGCCGTGCCGTGCACCCGGCGCAGCACATGGGCGATCCAGCCGCCGGTCGCCGGGGCGAGCAGCAGCCGGTCGACCGGCTCGGGTGCCCGCGCGGCCGCCTCCTTGACCACCTGCCAGGCCTCGGCGGTCGGGCTCAGCGGGGTGGGCAGCGCGTCCAGGCAGTCGAGCAGGGTGCGCAGGAGCAGCAACCGGCGCGCCCGTTCCCCCCGTTCGAGGAAGGCGACGGCCTCCGCCGAGCCGCCGCCGGCGGCCAGTTCCGCGAAGAGCCGCTCGGGCATCCGGAACGTGGCTCGGCGTGGCTCGCTGGTCATGGGAGGGGCCTCCGGTCGCGGGTGCGGGCGTGCGGGACCCCCCGTGGGCGCGCGGGGACCCGGGTAGGGCTCTGTGGGCGGTGCGGCGGCGGCTATTCGGCCCGGGCGGGGCCCTCACCTCCAGCCCTCATGCTGCTGCGTGCGCGCAGGACCTCCGCCAGGAGACGGGCGGTGGGAGGGAGCGGGACGAGTTCGTCCACGGCAGTCAGGGGCAGCCCCGTGAGGTCGGCCAGATCCGACTCCCGGACGTCGATGCCCACGGCGACGGCCGGTTCACGGACAGCTGCTTCGGCGTGCAGCAGACCGGGCTGCTGGTCCAAGGTGCTACCCCCTTCTCTCACGGTGGCACGCGATGCCCCGTGTCCTTTCCATCATGGCCATTCCCGGCCGGGTCGAAAACCGTACGATCACGCCACCGGATCATTTCTGATGGCGCGGGCCCCTCGCCCGGTCCCCGAACTCCCTCAGGGCCGCCGCCAGTTCGTCCCCGCGCTCGGGATCGTCGTCGATGGACACCACGGCGTCGTACAGCTCCCACAGCGCCTCCGGGCGACGCCGGGCGAGCCCGTTGAGGATGCCGGCCGCGTCCGTACGGGCCTTGGTGTGACGGGCCAGCGTCCCGGTGACGCGAGGGTCCAGCGCGGCGACCACCGTCTGCCGTTCGGTGGGATCGGCCATCAGCGGATAGGCCAACAGGGCGTCCACGGCCCGCTGCAACGGCGAGACGGGACGGGCCGCCGGGGCCGGTGCCGACGCGGGCAGGATCTCGGTGCGTTCGGGGCTCTGCAGCCGGATCTCCGGATGCTGGAGAGTACGGCCCGCTTCCCTGAGGGCCCCGATGCGTGCCCGGACGGCGGGAAACAGTTCTTCCGGATCGGGCGGTGCGGGCAGTACACCCGCCCGGTCGGACAGCAGGGCGAGCAGCACGTCGGAGAACAGCCCGGTGCCCCGCACGGGGTCGTTGACGGCGGCCCGTCCGCGGCCCGCGGCTCGCAGCACGGTCTGCTGGTGGGCGAGGTTGTGCCGTCCCACCGGCAGGGCGTCGGGCGGCAGCGGTTCCCGGAAGCCGAGGGCCTCCTCGAAGGTCTCGCAGGCGTCCACGATCCACAGCTGCTCGGTGAACGCGGGCACGGCGTCCCCGGCGTACCGGGCGAGCGCGGAGTCGAGGTCGATGCCCAGCTTGTCGGCGGTCGTGGCGTCCGCGCAGAAGAGTCTGAGGTGCCCGGACCGGTCGAGGACGCCGTGTCCGCCCCACCACACCCACAGGAAGTCGCCCTGTCGCGCGGGCAGTTCGCGCACGAGGACGCGGCGCAGTGTGGCGTGGTCGGCGGGCGCGTACGGGACGCCGGGGTCGTACGACGGCAACGGGGCGAGGTGGAGCAGCAGCTGGTCCTCCGGCACCCCGGCGGCGCGCAGCAGCCGGTGGAAGCGGACGGCGTCCCGGGCGGGCCCCGGCAGGTCCCAGGCGCCACCGGCGTCGTAGTGCTCGATGCCGACGATCAGGGCGTGCACACCCGACGGGTGCACGCGCCGCGGCGCCGGTGCCGGGCCGGTCACGGCAGGCGGTCCGCGATGTGCCGGTACACCGCCGGGTTGGTCCAGTAGGCGCTGTGCGCGGCGGGGAAGGGCTGGCGGCTGTCGACGGCGACGTCGGTGACACGGCCCGGGAACAGCTCCGCGCCGCAATAGCCGAGCAGGTCGCGGGGATCGTACAGATTCAGCCAGTCGGGGACGTGCGGCGGCAGGGGCGCGGGGTGTTCCAGGGACGGCAGGGAGCCCGACTCGTACAGGAACGGCCCCTGGGAACCCGCCGTGACCAGGAGCCGGACCTGGGGCAACGGCCGGGAGATCAGGGTGTCCAGGGCGATGATGCCACCGAGGCTGTGTCCGACCAGCACCACGGGCGGCTCCAGGCCCGCGACGAGGGTCCGCAGGTCGGCGCGGACGGCGGCGCCACGGCTGAGGTAGCGCAGGATGTCCCCGGCGGCGGGATGGGCGGCCTCGGTGAGGGCCCGCCGGCGGCGCAGGACGGCACGGGAGGCGGCGGAGCCCGCCGTCCGCAGCACCAGGGAGCGCAGGCCGCGTTCCGCGCCCCTTGGCGGTGCTCCCAGGGCCTCGCCGAGCCGGACGGCAACGGCGTCGCGGGTGTCGCCGACGGGGACGAGCGGGGTGTCCGCGTCCAGGGCGTCGGCGATGAGCCGGGCGGTGAGGCTGCGGGCAGCCAGGGCCGCGAGGTCGTCGGGGTCCAGGGCGTCGGCGGCGGGGCCCAGCAACGGGTGGGAGGCCAGGTCGGTGGTGGCGCGGGCCAGGCCGGGGCCCAGCTCCGCGGCGGGTGCGTCGCCCTGGGCGGCGAGGGCGGCCAGCTGGGCCTGAAGCTTCTGCTCGGGCGGTACGGAGCCCGGTGGGCGCTCGCCGGACCGCTCCGCTCCGACGGCGGCCAGGGCGAGTTCGGCGTACGGATCCGCGTAGAGGGCGGACCAGGCCGCGGCCGTGTCGTCGCCGCCGTCCGGTCCCGCCGGGGCGTCGGCGAGGCCGCGGGCCGCGCCCTGCGGGGGCAGGCTCGCGCCACCGGCGCCGAGCGTGGCACCGTGCGTGCCACCCCAGTAGTAGGGCACGATGCGAAGTCCGTCGCGCAGCGCGGTCAGCCCGGCCGCCACGCGCCCCGTCAGCGCTGAGAAGCCAGGTTCGCGAACCCCGGTCCCATGGATGAACACGACCGCCGTCATGTGCCCCCCGTGACACTGATGCAGTGCCCTGTACGACCCCCGATGCAACGTCAAATTACCAGTATTCTGGGGAGTTGGGGGTTCAGCGCCGAAGACGCGGACCCGCCCTTGGCCGAAGGGGTCGGCCTCGACAACTGGACAACTGGACAACAGGGGGAGACCGTGAGCCCTGATGCAATGGTCACGCATTTCGTAGGCGCCTCGGCCCTGATCCTGGTGGCCGCGCATGCGGGGGGCTACGTCGCCCGGCGGCTGAAACAGCCTTACATCGTGGGCCAGTTGACGGCCGGCATAGCGCTCGGCCCCTCGCTGCTCGGCAGCCTGGCGCCGGGTGTGCACAAGGCGCTCTTCCCCCGGGAGATCGGCCCGGCACTGACCGGGTTCGCGCAGTTCTCGCTGGTGGTGTTCCTCCTGGCGGTCGGCTACGAGCTGGACCTGAAGGTCCTGGGCGACCGGGCGCGCTCGGCGGTGGGCGTCGCCCTCGCGGCGTTCGTGGTGCCGATGGCCGCGGGCAGTGGCTGTGCGCTGCTGTTCGGGGACCAGTTGCACGACTTGGGCATGCCGCGCCACCTCTCCGTCGGCATGGTGGTGTTCGCGGGTGTCGCGCTGTCGATAACCGCGGTGCCCGTGCTGACGGCGATAGTGCGGGAGAACGAGCTGTCCCGGACGGTGCCCGGGGTGGTGGCGGTGTCCGCGGCGGGTCTGCTCGACGCGATCGGGTGGACGGTGCTCGCCGGGACGCTGCTGGACGGCGGCGGCGACCAGTCGGTGGCCTGGCCGTTACGGGCGATGCTCGCACTCGGTTTCGTCGCACTGATGCTCGTGGCGGTCCGGCCGCTGCTCCGCAGACTGCTGTGGAGTACGCGGATGGAGCCCACGCTGCGGCTGGCGCTGCTCATCGGCTTCGCCCTGGGCTCGGCGTGGGTGACGCAGGCCCTCGGGCTGCACGTGATCTTCGGCGCGCTGCTCGCGGGTGTGGTGTTGCCGCGTGAGGAACGGGGAACGCTGGATCCGGACCTGGTGCGGCCACTGCACGACGTCAGCTCGCTGCTGCTGCCGTTCTTCTTCGTGGTCTCGGGTCAGTCCGTCGCCGTCGCCGGCCTGGACGCCACGAGCTGGCTCACCCTGCTGGTGGTGACGGTGCTGGCGGTCACGACGAAGATCGGCAGCAGCACGGCGGCGGCACGGCTGGGCGGCCTGGACCGCAACGACGCCCGGACCGTCGGCGTGCTGATGAGCACCCGTGGCCTCACGGAGCTGATCGCGCTCAACGCGGGCTTCCAGGCGGGCCTGCTGAGCAAACCGCTCTACACCGTGCTCGTCTTCATGGCGCTGGCCACCACTCTCCTCACCCAGCCGCTCCTGATCCTGGTCCGCCGTCTGGCCGAAAAGGACCGGGGCGCCCCCTCGGACGAGCCGACCGACGACGCCGGCACACCGGCGGCCCCGGTCGACGTCGGCTGACCGCACCCGCACGGCGGGACGGCGTGTGCGGGCCCCGGCGGCACACGGTGCCGCCGGGGCGGTTCCGGGTCCGCCCGGCTTCGGCCGCTCCCGCCGTCGGCGGGCTCACGGGCCGCGGGGCGCACGCCCCGCGGCCCGGCGCCGACCGGGCGGCATCTCTCCCCACCGCCGGCCATCGCGCGGCGGACGGCTGTGCTACAGGGGCATCGGGGCCATGTCGCACTCGACGCGGCGGCGCTGCCGGGCCGCCAGGAGCCAGGGATGGTCGGCGCGGACCACGCCGCCGAAGCCGTCCACGGCCCGGCGCTGCAGCTCGTCGGCCTCCGCCCCGCGGCCGAGACCGCGCAGGTCGAGGGCGAGGTTGGCGGTGACGGACAGGGTCAGTGGATGCGTCTCGCCCGCCACCTCGGCGAGCAGCGGCAGATTGTCCTCGTCGATCGCCTGTGCCCGCTCGAAGTCCAGTCGCGCGTACGCGGTGTTGGCCTGGCCGATCGCGACGGTCAGTGTCGTGACGTGCCGGGGGCCCAGCGTCTCGGCGAGCCGGCCGGCCGCGTCGTCCTCCAGCTCCTGCGCGCTGTCGAGGCCGCCGAGCGCCCGCCAAGTGGCCGCCAGGTTGGCCTTGGTCAGCAGGGTGTACGCGTGGTTCTGACCGAGACGCTGCACGTAGCGCCGCAGGGTCACCTCGGCCAGCTGCCGGGAACCGTCGAGGTCCCCGGCCAGGCGCTGGTCGACGGACACGTTGGTCGCCGTCGCCAGCGCGTCGAAGTGGTCGGGCCCGTAGCGGGCGATGAAGCGGCGCAGCGTCTCCTCGGAGAGTTTGAGGGCTTCGGCGAGCGCACCGTCGCGGCGCCGGCACACCGCGAGGTTGCGGGCGATGCGCAGGGTCAGCGGATGTTCCTCGCCGAGGGTGGTGCGCGCCCGGCGGTGGGCGTCCTCCTGGAAGTCGCGTGCGCCGGGGTAGTCCCCGGCCTCGCGCATGTCGATGGACAGGGCGTTGAGGGTGTTGAGGGTGTAGAAGCTGGCGGGGCCGAACAGCAGGTCGCGCAGGCGGGCGTTCTCCTGGTCCAGCGGCAGGGCCTCGCTGAACTGCCCGCACAGCCTCAGGTCGACGCCCCAGCTGTGGGTGGCGCGCAGCGTCAGCGGGTCGTCCGAGCCGAACAGGGACCGGGCCAGCTCGGTGGCCTCCTGGCCCAGGTCCCTCGCCTCGAAGAACCGGCCCTGGTAGCGACGGGCGTCGGACATCTCGCACAGGGAGTCGATCAGGTCCTCCGGGTCGACCTCGATCCGGCGGGAGACTTCCAGCGCCTTCTCGGTGAGCGGGATCGACTCCGCGACCTGGCCGGTCTGGCGCAGCAGGAACGCGACGCTCTTCGCCATCCGGATGACTTGGATGTCCTCCTCGCCGGAGGCCGCGAGCCAGGCGTTCCAGGCCTGCCTGCCGAGGTCCGCGGCGCCTTCGTGGTCGCCCCAGTAGTACAGGAACCACACGGTGTCGTAGACCAGTTCGCGCACATAGGTGTCGGTGCTGGTCACGGCCTGGGAGGTGAGGACGTGGGGCAGCAGTGCCTGGTAGGCGCGCCACTCCAGGGACGAGCCGAACTGGCCCGGCTTAGCCGCCGACAGCAGCTGGTGGGCGGCGTCCCGCATCCGCTCCCGCTCCTCGGGCCCCAGCTTGGCCAGGAGCACCGTCTGCAGCAGCCGGTGCATCTGCAGCGTGTCGGACCTCGGGTCCACCTTGACCAGCGAGAACTGGTTCAGGTCGCGGATGGCCCGGTTCAGCTTGATCGGCTCGCGCAGCAGCGGGTCGACCTCGGGCGTGACGCTGACGCCGCGGCTTCCGCGCAGCATCGACCGCGGGATGGGCTCGGGCGCCATGCTGGCGCAGATGTCCAGCAGTTGCCGGGCGCCGGGGTTGTTGGCCTGGATCCGCTCCAGCGAGATGTCCCAGGCGGCGGCGACGGAGACCGGGTAGTCGGGAGCCGGGTCGAGTTCGAGGATCTCCGGGCTGCGCTGGGCGAGCAGTTCCAGGTACTCGTCGACCTGCATGCCGGTGACGGCGCGCCAGGCACCCGCCTGCTCGACGGCCAGCGGCAGGTCTCCGAGCGCCTCGGCGAGCCGGTCGGCGTCCTCCGTGGTCAGATCGGGCGAGCGCCTCTGGAGCAGTTCGATGGACTCCTCGCGCTGGAAGACGTTCACCGGCAGGGAGGTCGCCACCCGTTCCCAGGCGCGGTTCCGGGAGGTGACGATGACCTTGCCCGGCCCGTTGGTCGGGAAGTAGTTGCGGACCGCTTCGATGTCCTCGGCGTTGTCGAAGACGAGCAGCCACTTGTCGTAGGGCGCACCGGTGCGCAGCGCCTCCAGGACCGCCGGCACGGCGGTGTTGGCGGCCGGGGCGGCCGCGCTGTCCTGCCCGGTCGGGGCGACGCCCAGCTGGGCGGCCAGGGAGGCCAGCGCGGCCAGGATGAGGCTCTCCCGCTCGGCCGGGATCCAGCAGATCACCTTGTAGTCGTGCTGATGGGTGTAGACGTACTCCAGGGCCAGCTGGGACTTGCCGACGCCGCCCAGGCCGTGCAGCGCGTTCGGCAGCACGGCTGTGGTGTCCTGGGCCTTGAGCTGTTCCTCCACGTCCCTCAGCAGCGCCTGGCGGCCGACGAACGAGGTGTTCCGGAGCGGAACGTTCACCAGAAGGGCCGGCGTTGCGGTCGTGGTGCTCTGCATGAGCGGCTCAGCCTCCAGGGCTTCGTCTTGGGTCGCGTCGGGTACCAGCGGCACGTGCTCTCCAGGTGAGTCGGGGACGGTCGACGCTGGATGCCTGCCTTCTCCACCGTCGCCCGAGACCTCTCCCCCCGCGTGGTTCACCTCAGCGGGTGTACCGGTCGGCAAACCGGCCCCCACTCGTTCGGCCGCTGGGACCGTCTGGACGGTGAACTTCGAGAAGGTCGGTTCGATGCGTTTGGCGCGTTCGGAGTACGGTCCCGAGAGCGCTCGCATCACGGCCAGTTCGCTGCGCGCCCAGCCGCGCTCGGCCGGGTCGGGCAGTGTTGCCCCCAGCGGGTCGCGCAGGGCCGCGCGCAGCGCGACGCCCCGCTCGCCCGCCGCGGGCAGCTCGCCCACCAGGGTGACGGTGCGGGCGAGTTGGCTGCGGGTCGTGGTGGCGAGCAGCGCCTCGCGCACTCCGTCGGCGAACTCCGGGCGTCCCTCACCCCCGCTGTCCCAGTCGATCAGTCCGCCCATCAGGATCTCGGCGAGGTGATCGGGACCGGTCTCCGGCATGGCGCGCCGCCGCAGCTGGTCCACGAGGTCGAACTCGAACGGTATGGCGGCCAGTTGGGTGGCGAGACGGCGCGCGGCGGGGGTGGCTAGGGTGAAGAAGCGGCGCACGGCCGCGGTGGCGGCGCGTGGGAGGCGCGGGGCGCGCAGACCGGGCGCGGGAGCGCCCTTGGTCAGGGTGCCGGCCAGGACGACGGGCAGCAGCCGGCGCACGCCGCGTTCCCCGGCGACCAGGTCGGCCCAGGCGGCGAGTGACCCGGGCTTCAGGGAGACCACCGGCACCGCGACAAAGCCGTCGCCGGTGTCGGGAAGCGGTCGCAGCGGGTCCGGCCCGCCCGGTGGCGCCCAGTGTTCGAGGCCCACGTTGGCGGCGCCGAAGCCGCCGGCCTCCAGGACCGCCTGGTAGGGGTGGAGCGAGGAACGGTGCCGCAGATGGGGCGGCAGCAGGTGGACGAGCGCGGTGGGGCCCGCGTGGGCGAGCCGGCCGAGGAGTTCGTCCGCGGCGGGGGCCGCCCAGCCGTGGGCGAGTCCGTCCGTGACGACGAGGAAGACCCGCCCGCCGCGGCCGTCGAGCAGTTCGGCGGGGTCGGCGGCGGCCCGCCCCTGGCCCCAGCGCAGGGTGGCGGTCCCGGTGCGCGGTACGTTCAGGGCGACGGTGCGCACGCCGCGGAAGGCGCCGCTGTGTTCGGCGGCCTCGGCGAGGCGTGCGGTGGTGTCCTCCCAGATCCGCATGGTGGGTGCGTCGTCGATCAGGAGCACCAGGTCGAACACGGATGTGCGGGCGGGCCGCAGGAAGGGCATCCACATGCCGTCGACGACCCCCTGCTCGGCGGTGGTCTCCTCGTCCAGTTCCAGGGTGTCGCGCGAGGGCAGGCGGCGGGCCAGCCGGTGCAGGGCGCGGGCGAGCAGGGCGGTGCGGCGGCCCGGGGCGGGGCGGGCCGGCCCGGCCGCCGGGAGCAGCGGCGAGGCGACCAGGGTGATGCCGCCCTCGGGGTCGGGTAATAGCCGTTCGGTGCCCGTCATCGGGGTGGGGGGACCTTCGAGGGGGCTGCCGGGGATGTGCGGGCCGCGCCCGGTCGGGGGCCGGTGGGGCGGGGTCTGCCCGTCGGGCCCGGCGCTGTCCTCGTGGGCCGGCCGAGGAGGATCTGCGTCCTCGGCGGCGGCCCGGTCGCGGTCGGCGGGGTCCGCGGAGGGTACGTCGTCCTGCGGGCGCGGGCCCGTGGAGTGCGGGCGCGCGGGGCCGCTCCCGGCATCCGACGACGCTGTCTGCCCCGCGGTCGCGCGATTCCCGTGGCGGGCCCAGTGGGCGGCCAGCCAGACCGCGTCGGCGAGCTCCTGCCAGTGCGGGCCGGGCTGTTCCTCGGTGAGCGGCCGCACGCGGGCGTAGGAGTCCTGTCCCGGGGCAGCCGGGAGCGCGGCTTGGTACTCACTCGCGTACGTGGCGGACTCGGGGAACGCCGAAGGAGGCGACGAGCCCGATACGGGATATCCGTCGCCCGGTCCGGATGCGCGCTCCCGGGGGAAGCCGGTCATTCTCAGCGGCCCTTCGCGAGGTCGCGGAGGAGCATTTCCACGAGCTTACGCCCGTCACCGTCGGCCTGGAAACCACCCGCGGTAGTCATCCGGACAGCGTTCAGTAGCTGATCCAGGGAGTGGGTACCGCCGGCCTGGACCCGTTGCACGAACAGGTCGACCATGTCCTCGGCCTCCGGAGACCGGGTTCCCAAGTGCCTCTCGACCATGGCCAGCAACTGGTCCCGGGAGGGAGTGCGCATCTCCAGGGGCAGACAGCGCCTGCGGAAGGCCGCGGGGAATTCGCGTTCCCCGTTGCTGGTGATCACCACGACCGGGAACTCCGCACACTCGACACGTCCACCGCGCACCAGGGCGCGGCCTCCGGGGTCGCTGGTGTGGACGTACGCCTCGTCGGCGGCGTCGCGCACCAGTTCCGGGACGTCATAGCTTCCGTTCTCCAGTACGTGCAGCAGGTCGTTCGGCAGGTCGATGTCGCTCTTGTCGAGTTCGTCGACAAGCAGTACCCGGGGACGATCGTAGGGCAACAGAGCGGTGCCCAGCGGTCCCAATGTGATGAACTCCCCAAGAACGGGGGGAAGTTGACGAGTACTTGGGGAAGTCGCGGTGTTGACGGCGCTCCCGCCGGAGCCCGCCTCGGCGGGTTCCGGTGCCGCCGCGCCGTCCCCCTGCCCGGGGGCCGCGGTGTGCCGCACCCCGGCCTGCCAGGCGGCGATGGCCTGGGCGCGCCCCATGGCGTCGTGTACGTACAGGCCGTCCCGCAGTGCCGTTCGGCTGACGATGTTCCACTCCAGGACCCGTCCCAGCCCGAGCTCCCGGGCGATCAGGTAGGCCAGGGTGGACTTGCCCACGCCCGGCGGACCGGTGATCAGCAGCGGCCTGCGCAGCACCAGCGCGGCGTTGATCACGTCGATCTCGTCCGCGCCCAGCTGCTGGGCGGCCTCGCCGGGGCCCAGGCGGCGCAGGGCGGCCTCCGGGTCGTCCGGTGGCGGGGGCTGGGCCGGAGTGCCGCGGAACCGGCGCCACGGCGGGGGCGCCGGCAACGGCGGCGGGGCGGCCGGTGGCCGGCCGGTGGCGTGGAAGACGTGCCAGCCGTTCGGGGCCGTCTGCTCGTGCACGCTCATGCCGGTGCCTCCTCGCTGGCGAGATCGCCGGGGTACGGGGTCTGGACGTCGACGGGCCGAGTGGGATCGTCCCAGAAGAAACCGATGTGCCGACCGAGAAGACGGGCCGGGCCCTGTCCCTGCCCCTGGGTCTCGGCGCTCTGCCGCAGACGGTGGACGGCCGTCGGAATCTGTGCGGGCAACGGCGCGGCGGCGAACACGGCGGTGACCACCTCGCGGCGCTCCTCGACGAAGACCCCCCGCCGGTCCCAGACGGCGAGTCCTATCCCTTCTGCGATGGCGGCCTTGAGCGCCTCAAGGGTGGAGCCGGAGTCCGGGGCGTCCATCACCACGGCGGTGCGTGAGGACTCCTCGACCAGCTCGGCCTGCCAGGCGGCGAACCGCTCGGCGTCCGGCTCCCGCCAGGCGTGCACGTCGACTCCGTCCTGGTGCAGCGTGCGCCACCGTCTGCGCCACTGCTCCCGGACCATCCCGTCGGCGGAGCGCATTCGCTCCAGACTGCGTAGATGCAGCCCGTACTTCAGTCCGAGCCGTAACGGCCTCGCGTCGCCCATCCGGTACGTCAGGGCGGCCACGTCGTGGTTGAGGAGGTCGTACGGAAGGACGAACTCGATGTACAGCGGCGGCTGCCGCCGTACGTTCGGATCCGGCTCGGCCGGGGCGGACCACAGCCGGGCGCCCTGTCCGAGCGCCCGTTCGACGGCCGCGCCGAGGCCGTCGAGCGTGGTGACACAGGGTTCGCAGGGCTGCGGGTCCCAGTGGCCCGGGACGGTGTTGAGCCAGGGGCGTACGGCGACCTCGCCGGTGCCGTCGCGGGCCGGCTCGACGGCGATGACGAGGCAGCGCGGAATGTCGGGATCGCTGGTCTCCTGCTCGCGCGCCGCTCGGCGCAGTCGCAACTCGACCAGCAGACCGGCTCTCCGGGCCCAGTCGTCGACCCAGCCGGACAGAGCGGCGCGGTGGCCGCGATGGGTGGTCAGGCGGGCGGCACGGTCGAGGAGGAGGACCGCCGGAGGCATGCCGTCCGGCTGCACGTTCCACTCCAGCAGGTGCGCGAAGAGCTGCTCGGGAGAGAGCCCGGTGGGCAGGTCGAGCCCGTTCAGTTCCTCGCAGAGGTCGTCCCGCAGCCGGATCGCGGGCAGTTCGCCCCGGGCGAGGGCGACGCGCGCGCTCTTCTCGTCGTCGCGGGAGAGCGGGCCGGGAGGTGCGCCGAGTGCGTCCGAAGGGGCGACCGGGGCGATCAGCCGGTCGAGTTCGTCGCCCGCCGGCGTCCCTTCGAGGATGCGGACCACCCCGACCAGTACGCGCTCCCCGCCCGCCACGTTCAACGCGGCCCGCACCAGGGTGACCACGTCCTCACGGAGTTTGACCCCGCGCACGTCGACCTGCCGGTGCAGCTGGTCGCCCAGCACGGAGGCGAACTGCACCCGCCCCTGCGGATCCTCCATGCAGCCCAGCTCGCACAGGGCGTCGGTCAGCTGTAACAGCAGCTCAAGACCTCGCGCCCGTCCGGAATCGTCCTCGGGCTCGCCGAGCCCCGCGCCTGTCTCCACCGACTTTCCCCCTGAGCCGGTACACCTGCTTGACCGACCAGCGAAGTTAGCACGGCAACCAGCGGTTAACCAGGGACGAGTGGGATCGCAACCCCGACGTCCGGCCAGGTTCGCGACCTGGGGAACGAACCTGACCGGAATCGATCGGTACGGAGCCTCACAACCGCGGATCCACCGGCTCCGACTCGAGCGCCAGCACCGCGAACACCGCCTCGTGCACCCGCCACAGCGGTTCGCCGTCGGCCAGCCGGTCCAGGGTCTCCAGACCGAGGGCGTACTCACGGACCGCCAGCGACCGCTTGTGGTTCAGAAAGCGCTGCCGCAGCCGGGCGAGGTTGTCCGGGCGGGTGTACTCCGGGCCGTAGATGATCCGCAGATACTCACGACCGCGGCACTTGATGCCGGGCTGGACCAGGCGCCCCTGCTCGGTGCGGACCAGGGCGCCGAGGGGCTTGACGACCATGCCCTCGCCGCCGCGGCCGGTCATCTCCAGCCACCAGTCGACGCCCGCCCGCACCGACTCCGGGTCGGCGGTGTCGACATACAGGCGGCGGGTGGTCTGCAGCAGTCCGGTGCCGTCGTGCTCGACCAGGCGGTCGAGCAGGGCGAGCTGCTCGTCGTGCGGCAGGGCGGCGAGGCTGCGCCCCTGGGCCGCCAGGATCTGGAACGGCGCCAGCCGGACGCCGTCCAGGCCGTCGGTGGTCCAGCAGTAACGGCGGTACGCGGCGGTGAACGCGGCGGCGTCCGAGGCCCGCTCGCGCTGGCGGGCGAGCAGATCCGTGACGTCGGCACCGCGGGCCGCCGCGCCCTCCAGCGCGGCGACGGCATCCGGGAACACCGATCCCGAGGCCGCGCCCACGGCCGCGTACTGGGTCCGCAGCAGCCCGGAGGCCTTCAGCGACCACGGCATCAGCTCGGCGTCGAGCAGCAGCCAGTCCGCCTCGCCGGAAGCGTCGCCGGGCGCGGCGAGTTCGCTCCACAGGCCGGCCTCGGTGATCGCGGTGCGCAGCCGGGCGAGGATCTCCTCGGTGACCGTGGGGTCGTCGAAGAAGGGACGGCCGGTGCGGGTGTAGAGGGAGCCGGTGGGACCGTCCGCACCGAACCGTCTGCGTGCGGCCTCCGCGTCCCGGCACACCAGCGCCACCGCCCGCGAGCCCATGTGCTTCTCCTCGCACACCACCCGGGCGACCCCGTCCTGCGCGTACTGGGCGAACGCCTCCGCCGGGTGCTCCAGGTAGCCCTCGACGTGCGAGGTCGCCGTCGGGGCCATCGTGGGCGGCAGGTACGGCAACAGGCGCGGGTCCACCGCGAAGCGGCTCATGACCTCCAGCGCGGCCGCCGCGTTCTCCTCGCGGACCGATATCCGTCCCGCGTGCCGGGTTTCCACCACCCTGCGGCCGTGCACGTCGCCGAGGTCCAGCGGACGCCCGTGGTGCCCGCCGGGTGCCTCGGTGCGCAGCGGCCTGGCCGGCTCGTACCACACCCGCTCGGCCGGTACGTCGACCAGCTCCCGCTCCGGCCAGCGCAGCGCGGTCAGCCTGCCGCCGAAGACCGCGCCCGTGTCCAGGCAGATGGTGTTGTTCAGCCAGGTGGCCTCCGGGACCGGGGTGTGGCCGTAGACCACGGCCGCCCGCCCCCGGTAGTCCTCCGCCCACGGGTAGCGCACCGGCAGGCCGAACTCGTCGGTCTCCCCGGTGGTGTCGCCGTACAGCGCGTGCGAGCGCACCCGGCCGGAGGTGCGGCCGTGGTACTTCTCCGGCAGACCGGCGTGGCACACGACCAGCCGGCCGCCGTCGAGGACGTAGTGGCTGACGAGCCCGTCGATGAACTCCCGTACCTGCTGCCTGAACTCCTCGCTCTCGTCCTCCATCTGCTCGACCGTCTCGGCCAGGCCGTGTGTGTGCCGGACCTTGCGGCCCTTGAGGTAACGCCTGTACTTGTTCTCGTGGTTGCCGGGCACGCACAGCGCGTTGCCCGTGCTCACCATCGACATCACCCTGCGCAGCACGCCCGGGGTGTCCGGGCCGCGGTCGACGAGGTCGCCGACGAAGACCGCCGTGCGGCCGTCCGGGTGCACGCCGTCGGTGTAGCCCAGCTTGCCGAGGAGTGCCTCGAGTTCGGCGGCGCAGCCGTGCACGTCGCCGATGATGTCGAACGGCCCGGTGAGGTGGGTGAGGTCGTTGAAGCGCTTCTCGGTGACCACCGAGGCGTTCTCCACCTCGTCCACTCCCCGGAGCACGTGGACCTTGCGGAAGCCCTCACGCTCCAGGTGACGCAGGGAGCGCCGCAGTTCGCGCGTGTGCCGCTGGATCACCCGGCGGGGCAGGTCCGCCCGGTCGGTACGGGCCGCGTTGCGTGCGGCGCACACCTCCTCGGGCACGTCGAGCACGATGGCGATGGGCAGCACGTCGTGCTTCCTGGCCAGGTCGATCAGCTGCCGGCGGGCGTCCTGCTGCACGCTGGTGGCGTCCACCACCGTGCGGCGCCCCGCGGCCAGGCGCTTGCCCGCGATGTAGTGCAGCACGTCGAAGGCGTCACCGGTGGCGCTCTGGTCGTTCTGGTCGTCGCAGACCAGACCGCGGCAGAAGTCCGAGGAGATGACCTCGGTGGGCTTGAAGTGGCGTCGGGCGAAGGTGGACTTGCCCGAGCCGGAGGCGCCGACGAGGACGACGAGGGAGAGGTCGGTGACGGGCAGGACGCGCCCGGTGCCGGTCCCGGTCATGCTGCCTTCGCCTCCTTGTCGTTGGTGCCGTTGGTCTTGTCGTCGGTGCCGCTGGTCCTGTCGTCGGTGCCGCTGGTCCTGTCGTTGGTGCCGTTGGTCCTGTCGTTGGTGCCGTTGGTCCTGTCGTTGGTGTCTGTCCTGGTGAAGACGGCCATCTGCGTGGGTGGGCCGACCTCGGGGTCGTCCGGGCCGACCGGTGTGAACGCGACCTCGTAGCCGTGCCGTTCGGCCACCGCCCCGGCCCAGGCGCGGAACTCCTCGCGAGTCCACTCGAAGCGGTGGTCGCCGTGCCGCGTGTGACCGGCCGGGAGGGACTCCCAGCGGACGTTGTACTCGACGTTGGGGGTGGTCACCAGGACCGTGCGGGGGCGGGCGAAGCCGAACACCGCGTACTCCAGGGCCGGGAGGCGGGGCAGGTCGAGGTGCTCGATCACCTCGCTGAGCACGGCGGCGTCGTAGCCCTTGAGCCGCTTGTCGGTGTAGACGAGCGACCCCTGGAACAGGTGCACGCGTGCGGCCTGCCGCTCCCCCATGCGGTCCGGTTTCAGGCGCCGGGCCGCGAGGGTGAGCGCCCGCATCGACACGTCCACGCCCACGATCTCCGTGAAGCGCACGTCCCTGACCAGCTCCTGCACCAACTGACCCTGGCCGCAGCCGAGATCGAGCACACGGGCGGCGCCGGACCGCCGCAGCGCCGCGACGATCGCGTCCCTGCGCTGCACGGCGAGCGGCGTCGGCCGCTCCTCGGTCCCGTTCTCCTCCTCGGTCCCGGTCCCGGTTTCGGACTCCTCCCCGACCGCGTTGTCGATCTCCTCGACCTCGCTGTCGTCGGTCTCGGCCAGCCGCACGAGCTCCAGACGTTCCATCGCCTGGCGGGTCAGCGACCAGCGCCGCGACAGGTAGCGGCTGGCGATGAGCTTGTGTTCCGGATGGCCGGGCAGCCACCCCTCGCCGGCCCGCAGCAGCTTGTCGACCTCGTCGGGGGAGACCCAGTAGTGCTTGGCGTCGTCCAGGACGGGCAGCAGGACGTACAGGTGGCGCAGGGCCTGAGCCAGGGTGAGAGCGGAGGACGTCAGCCCCAGCCGGACGTAGCGCGAGTCGCCCCACTGCGGGAACTCGGTGTCCAGCGGCACCGGTTCGGCGGTCACCGACCAGCCGAGCGGCTCGAAGAGCCGGCGCACGAGGCCCGGGCCGCCACGGGCGGGCAGCGCGGGCACCTCGATGCGCAGGGGCAGTGGCTGAGCGGCGCGCTCGGGCCTGGCCTTGCACACGCCCCGCATCGCGCTGGAGAACACGCTGCTGACCGCCACCGCGAGCAGTGAGGAGGCCGCGTACGGGCGGTCGTTCACGTACTGGGCGAGCGCCGCGTCGGGTGCTCCGCCGCGGCCCTTGCCCCTGCCGCGCCGGACCAGTGCCACCGCGTCCACCTCCAGCAGCAGCGCCGCAGTGCAGCGCTCGGCGTCCGCCTCGGGGTAGAGGACGTGCGCCCGGCCGTAGGAGGTGGAGAACGCCTGCGCGTTGTCGGGATGCTTGTGCAGCAGGAACCCGAGGTCGGTCGCCGGGCGTTCCGGCGTGCCGGTGGTGCTGATCGTCAGGAACATGCCCCGAGTGTTCCGGTCCGCCGGGCCTGTGACCACTGCTTTTCGCCCGCATTCCGGCCGTGCGGAATCAGGGCTCGGTCAGGGACCGGGCCGCTGGGGAGGGCGGGCCCGGGTCCTGGGCGGAAGTGCTCAGGACCCGGTACCTGTGGGGGTGTCAGCCGTGGAGCAGGGGCGAACCGGTGAGTTCCTTGGTGACCGGGCCCTTGCCGTCGCCTTCGATGTCGTAGACGACCGTCGAGTCCGTCGACCACCACACCTCACCGTCGTACAGGGTGGAGGGCGCGACGCAGGTGTTGACGTCCTCCTGCTGGAACCACGTGTAGTTGTCGTTGACCAGCTTGGTCAGGTCGCACGTCTTGGTCGTGACGACGTGGTCCTCGCTGGTCTTGGTCAGGCGCTCCTCGATGCGCGTGGTGATCTTGAAGCTGGTGTACCGCTTCGAGTTGTCGATGACCTGGTCGTCGAGGATCTGCCAGCTCATGACCGACTTTCCGGTCACCTTCCCGGTCTGGGAGTTGAGGCTCGCGGAGTTCTGGACGTAGTACTGGGTCTGGGGCCTCTTGTCGGGGAACGTCACGTCGAACTGGGAGTCCGAGCTCGCCGCCGAGGCCGGCGCGGCGGCCAGGGCGACGAGTGCGGCGGCGGCAGCGCCACCGGCGACCGTGGTGTGCAGAAGCTTCCTCATGAGTGTCTTCCGTTCCTTTGGGAGGGGCCCCGAGGATCCGGGGCCCCTGGTCGACGGCAGGGCTACAGGCCCATGCCGGTGAAGGTGCGCTCCAGGGAGTCGGCGTAGAGGCGGGCGCCGCCGATCTTCGGGTGGAACGACTGGGCGGACAGGCCGAACTTGTCCACGATCGGGTAGTCCCACTTCGGCTCGTCGGAGTCCACGAGCGTCTTGACGATGCCGTGGACGGATTCCGGGTCGCCGCACACGGCCTTGCCCGCGAAGTTCTGCTTCGGGTCGGAGAACGAGACCTCGATGCCCTTGGCCTTGGCGTCGTCCGCGGCTTTCTGCATCGCGTTCGCCAGCACGCCGGCCACGCTGTTGAGCCAGTCCGACGAGGAGGCGGACAGGCCGATCTGGCCGATTCCGGGGACCGTGATGCTCAGGCACTCACCGCGGTTCTCGATCAGCGGCGGGTAGCCCATGAGCGCGATCTTCGCGTGCGGGGCCCTCTCGTGGATCTCCGTGAGGACCTTGACGATGTCCGGCCGGACGATCTGGTCGATGATGCCGGTCTCCGCCTGCTCCAGGGTCTGGCCGTTGAACTGGTGGTCCCGGCCGCCGACGGACGCGTCCTCGTCGCCCAGCTCGAACGTCTTGTCCTTGCAGTTGCCGCCGTTGATCGCGGTCAGGCACTTCTGGATGACGTTGGCGAAGCGAGCGTCGTTGCCGCCGATGGAGATGGTGACCAGGGTGGTGTTCTGGTCCAGGTAGCCCTTGTCCATCTGCGGCTTCTCACCACCGTTGGACTGCACCTCCCCCTCGTGCACCACGTTGTAGGTGCGGGCGCCGGAGCAGGCGATCAGGTGGTAGTCCATGGCGGAGCCGTAGTCGTCGGCCAGGGCGCCGATGGACTTCGACCGGCCCGGGATCGTCGCCTGGCGGGACCACGCCTGGGTGGAGCGGTGGCAGGCGTCACGGGTCTTGGGGTTCTGCTTGTCGTAGTAGTTGGTCTCCGGGTAGTAGTCCCGGTTGCCCTCGGAGGCGCCCTCACCCGAGGAGTACGAGTCGCCCATGGCGACGACGAAGTCCTTCGGCTTGGCCGACAGCGGCTGGAAGCCCACCGAGTCCCAGGCGATGTCCTCGTCGCCGAAGCCGTCGTCGGTGTCGGTGGAGAGGGTCACCGTCGGGGTGCCGACGAAGTTGAAGACGCCCAGGTCGACCCACTTGTTCTGACCGATCCGCTGGGGCTGCACGCGTACGTGCGAGGTGGAGTCGGTGCCGCCGATGTCGTAGGCGGCCTGCCGGGTGTGGGCACCATGGTCCGGCATGTGCACGAAGACGCGCATCCAGCCGCGCTTGCTGCTGTTCAGCGTCCACTTGCCGGAGATGAACAGCCTCTTGCCGTCGGCGGTCACCAGCCAGCGGGTGTGGCCCAGCCAGAAGTGGTTGTTGTTGCCGGCGCCGATCTGGTGCAGGTCGATCTTGGACGGGTACTTGCCGTTCTCGCCCGCGAAGGTGAACTGGAAAGAGCCGTCGGAGCTGACGGTGCAGGTCCGTCCGGTGGATCCGGCCGGCACGGTGCCGTTGGGCAGGTCGTCCACGATCAGGGATCCGGACGGCAGTCCGCTGTTGCAGCGCGGCGGGTAGGAGTTCTCGTCGGGCTGCTCGGGGTAGGTGTCGTCGAAGCGGTGCACCGGGTTGCCGCACCGGGCCTCGGTGGTGCAGTCCTTCCACTTCACCGGCTGGTTCCACCAGCACTTCAGGTACAGCGGGTTGTCGCTGTGCGGGTCACCGGGCAGTGCGCACGGACCCTTGCCGTCGTCGTTGGAGGCGCCCTCACTGATCTTCGACGGTACGCAGTCGTTCGACGGACCGCAGAAGTCGAAGATCGGCGGCTTGGCCGAGGTGCGGGCGTCGGGCTTGTTCCACCAGGCGGCCCGGTAGCCGGGCTCCATGTCACCCGGCTTGAACATGGCGGAGATGGGGCGGGCGGCCCAGCCGATCACCTTCTCCTCGTACGGCCAGTCCTGCGGGTGTGCGGCCTGGCTGTAGTCGTCCTTGCCCTCGGCGTTCTCCAGGAACGGGGTCCGGTTCTCCTTCCACAGCGGGTTGGCCGGGTTGTTGGTCCAGCCCACACCCCACTTGCCGTTCACCGGCTTGGACTTGGGGTAGTACCCGGCGTTGTACGCCCACAGGGCGTAGAACCAGTTCTCGATGTACTTGGGACTGCCGTCGTTGATGACCAGGCCGTCGTTGCGAGTGTCGTTCCACTTCCCGATGAGGACATTGACACCGGCGGCGATGTTCGCCGCGTAGTCCAGCGCGATGGCCTCCTGCTGAACCGGGGTCTTGGCCTTCTCGCCGTCCTTCAGGTGGCCCGGCAGCCGCATGCCGTCGGTGACCTGTGTGATGCCGTAACCGCAGTCGGCCTTTTCGAAGTTGACCGCCCACGGGTCCTGCTGCTGGCCGCTCGCGGCGTACTTGATGCCGTAGAAGTTGCCGATCAGCGAGTTCGCCGTCACGCCGGGCACGGCGATCCTGGCGGCCTGCCACATGTTCGACTCCTGTGCCGTGATGCCGAGCATCACCTGCGCGGGCACGTGCCAGTCGGCGCCGGAGCCGCCCGCGAGCGGCGCCAGGGGGAACAGCGTCTGCGGCGCGTAGGCCGCCATCCCGGTGTTCTTCCAGTTCGCCGGCCGCGTGGCACCCTTGTTGAGCGTGCCGACGATGGCCTGGTCGACGGCCCACTCGACCTGACGCGGGGTGGGCTGGAACGCCTGCTTCCTGGGGTCGTTGCGCGGCACCGCACAGTAGCGGTCGGCGTCGACGGTGTCGTTCGCCGCCACCCGCGACCCGCCCACGGTCTTGGCGCCCTGGGCGAGCAGAACCGGGCTGGTCTGCGTTCCCTGCGTCATCTCCTTCTGACCGCCCACGTAGTCAAGGGCGGGAGGAGCGTCCAGGACCACCGTCTTGCGGGTGTCCAGGGTCTTCACCGTCGTACGGACGGTGCGGGCCTCGAGGGCCTCCTCCGGACGGATCCGGGAGTCCTTGCCGTCGGCCCAGCGGGAGGTGACGACGGCCTGTCCCCGGCTGGAGACCTGTGCGTCCTTGGCGATTCCGCCGGGGTTGTGCAGCAGCCCGGCCGCCGAGCGCGAGGTGAGTCCGGCCTTGCCGGTCACGTACACCTGGCCCGCGGGGGTGGAGGTGAGGTCGAACTGGTCGAGCCTGCCCTCGGCGAGGCCGGCGGGCTTGCTCCTGCCGTCGGCCTTCTTGATCTGGTCGGCGCTGACGCGCGAGACCGTGGCCGTGTTCCCGGCCGCCGCCACGGCGCTGCGCCCCTTCGGCGCCCCGGGGGCCGCGTCGATGAAGGTGACGCCTCCGTCGGCGTCGGCCTTCAGCTGGAACGGCCAGGACTTGGTCGTCGCGACGCTGCGGACCTCGCTGCCCCTGACGGAGACGATGTGGTTTCCGGCGGCGGCGACGACGCCCTGTGCGGTCGGGACGGCCGAGGTGACCTGTCCGGTGACCGTCTGCTTGCTCCCGGTCTTGCCGGTCCTGGCGTCGACGGTGACCAGGCGGGTCTGGTTCTTCGCCGACCCGTCGTCGGTCAGCGCGGTGAACACGGCCTGGTCGCCCTCGCCGCAGCCGGGCGAGAAGTAGCTCAGCGTGGCCTGGAAGGGCAGCTTGGTGACGCGTCCGTCGGCCAGGTTGACGACGGCGGTGAACGCTCCGCGCGTCATCAGCTCGGGCTTGTTGGTGAAGGTGCGCGGGGCGTAGGCGACCGCCGCGTACCTTCCGGACTCGGTCAGGCAGGCGTTGCCGATCCACGCGTCGGTGTCGAAGCCGGGCTCCGACAGCGTCGCGGCGGTCTTCCAGGCGTATCCGTCCTTCTTGTCCGCGATCAGGACGTGGAAGCCGGTGCCGTCACCGGAGGTGGTGAATGCCTGGTCGGAGGACTGCTTGTAGCCCTTGCCGAGGACTGCTGCGCGCTGGGCCGCGGGGACGGCGCGGGGCTGGTCGCCGGGCTTGGCGCCGGTGTCCCGGGTGATCGGGGCCGACCACCCGTCGGCCGCCGCGTGCGGCGGAGCCGCAGCGAATGCCTGGGTCGTGGCGGCACCGGTGGACAGGGCCATGGTGATGGCCGCCGTCACGGGTATCCGCGCACGCCGAAGCATGGCGTTGCGTTTCAAGTGGGGTCTCTTTCCTGAGAGTTGGGCGCTCCGGATGTTCCGGCGCGCAGCCGCGCCGCTACCGGCGGAAGGGTGAGGACGGCAGCGGGAGCGGAGCCTGAGGGAGGAGCAGGTGCGGGCGGCGGCGCAACGGTCGCGCCGATCACAGCTCTGCAGCTGCTCTTGATGTGAAGGGAGAATCGCCGCGTGTGCGGTGCTGTTGGCCCGGCCCGAGGGTCGGCATGACGTCAGGCGGACGCCAGGTGCTGGGGCCGAGCGTCAGACGGACACCTTGTTCACGCGGACTTCGTCTCTACGTTGCCCGCGATGCGAACGCGATGTCGTGAGCAAAGAAAAGGGCGGCGGCGGCACGAAGCCGGCGGTCGCCGGTGATGGTCGGCGGCGCGGTCAGGCCGGACGTGGTGCGTCCGGCGGGCGGCACGGCGATGCGAAAGAAGTTCTGAGACATAGCGCAGCGATCCCCCGTGAAAAGCGCGCATTGAGAACCGGTGTTCGGTTTTTGTGGTCGCAGAGAACCTACCATTCCTTTACCGTCCGTGTCATCACTCCTTTCACAGCTCCATCACACGTGACGCACGGCACACCTGTACGACCTGAGTAAGAGTCAGCAGCAGGGTACGGTTGCCCCGACCACTCCTCCGCCGCTGTGCAACTGCACACGCCTGCGCGGAATTTCAGGCTTCACAACAAGGGGGATCTCCACCATGTCTCGTGCGCTCATACGCGGCCTGGCCGCCGGTGCCGCGCTGCTCGCCACCGCCTTCGCGACGCCCGCGGCCACCGCCGCGACGCCCACCGCCGACGCGCTCAAGGTTCCGGGCACCACGGTGCAGTTCGCCGCGAACGCCTCCGCCCAGACGAAGGCCATCGCCGCCAAGAAGCCGAACGCCGTCCAGGCCACCGCCACCCTGTGCGGCTCCGGCTACACGCTCTTCAACGCCGAGCGGCTTCCCGACTCGCGCCGCTACGGCACCCTGTTCACCTACACCAAGTCCAACAGCCAGGGCTTCTCGGGCGCTTGTGCCGTCTTCGACAACAACATGCCCGGCGGCATGAAGATGAAGCTCAAGCTGTGTCCCAACCGGACCGACGCCAGCCTGTGCAAGACCGACCAGGGCCTGTTCACCAATTACGCGGGCCCGGTCAAGATCGAGGGCGACCACTCCTACGTGTTCTGCTCCAAGGTGACGGCCATCATGTGGGACGGCATCGCAGGACCGGCGATCATCGACGCCGTCCGCGACGCCACCCCCTGCGACTGACGCACACCGCGCACCACGGCCGGCCGGCGGGATGACCCGGCCGGCCGTGGTGCGCGCGCCGGGGACCGGGGTCAGGACAGCTGCGACTGCACCTGGGACGAGACCAGTTCCAGGTGGTCCAGGTCGGTGAGGTCCAGCACCTGGAGGTAGATCCGCCGGGAGCCGATCCCGGCGTAGCGGCCGATCTTGTCGACGACCTCCGCCGGGGAGCCGGCCAATCCGTTGGTCTTCAGTTCGTCGACCTCGCGGCCGATGGCGGCGGCGCGGCGGGCTACTTCCTGGTCGTTCCTGCCGACGCAGACCACGAGGGCGTTGGAGTACGTCAGGTCGTCGGCCCGGCGGCCGGCCTCCTCGGCCGCGGCGCGGACCCGGCCGAACTGGCGCTCGCTGTCCTCGATCGAGGCGAACGGCATGTTGAACTCGTCGGCGTACCGGGCGGCGAGCCTCGGGGTGCGACTCGCCCCGTGCCCGCCGATCAGCACCGGGATCTTCGCCTGCGCCGGCTTCGGCAGCGCGGGCGACCCGGTGAGCTCGTAGTGGGCGCCGTGGAAATCGAAGGTCTTGCCGACCTCCGTCGCCCACAGGCCGGTGACGATGGCCAGCTGCTCCTCCAGACGGGCGAACTTCTCCTTCGGGAAGGGGATGCCGTACGCCTTGTGCTCCTCCTCGAACCAGCCTGCTCCCAGGCCCAGTTCGACGCGACCGCCGGACATCTGGTCGACCTGGGCGACCTGGATGGCAAGCACTCCGGGCAGCCGGAAGGTACCGGCCGTCATCAGCGTGCCCAGGCGGATGCGCCTGGTCTCACGGGCCAGTCCGGCGAGGGTGATCCATGCGTCGGTGGGGCCGGGCAGCCCTTCCACGTTGCCCATGCGCAGATAGTGGTCCGAGCGGAAGAAGGCGTCGAAGCCCAGGTCCTCGGTGGCCTTGGCCACGGCGAGCAAGGTGTCGTAGGTGGCCCCCTGCTGGGGCTCGGTGAAGATGCGAAGATCCATGTCCCCATCCTGCACGCCAGGGTGCCGGTGGGCCCCACCTGCACCCGCTGCCACCGCCGTGTCGGCGGCATCCGCAGGACGGGGGGCCAGGGGGTGTCGTTCGGATCACCGCGGATCAGGCCGCGGCGCATGGTGCGGTGCCTCGCAAGGCGGAGCATGACCCGTGTACTGGACGTATTCGGGTGATGCGACAACGCGGCGAGGTGCCGTGCCAGGCGTCGCGGACCCGCAGTGATCCGAACGACACCCCCTAACCGGCCTCCCGCTCCGGTAGCGCCTCCTCGCGGGCAGCGAGCTTGCGCAGCATCTCGCGGACCCGGTCCCTGGACTCGTCCGCCGCGTCGATCGCCTCCATGCACTGCCAGTACGTGCTCTCGTCGGCGGCGGAGCTGGCGATGCCGACGAGGGCGATGCCGACCTCGCCGAGCAGGCCGCCCAGGCACAGCAGGGCCTGACGGGCGTCCTCCAGTCCGGTGAGCTGCGCCGCCCGTAAGTCCCCGGGATCGAGATCCGGCGCGTCCAGGACGCCGCAGCCGCGGCCCGCCAGTTCCGTCAGCCCCAGGGCCTCGCCGCGCAGTTCGGGCGGTCCGGAGACCGCGAGCCGGCTGCCGATCGCCTGGGCCAGGGCCTGGGCCTGCCACACCTCCGCCAGGGTCTCGGGGCCACCACCACTCCCCGCCAGAGCACGTCTGCTCGCCAGGATGAGCCGCACCGCTTCCATGCGCTGCCCCCGTCTCTCCCGACGTGCTCGTCGCACGTCCGCCCGAACTCCGTTGGTCACTACCCAGAGTGAAGGTGTGTGGGACGAAAAGCCAGAGGAAGACGGAAATCTGCGGACAACAAATCGGTTGCGGACAGCTGAACGACTTCGGAGAGTGATAACGGACCCAATTACTCCGCCTGGGCCCTCCCCCGTGGCTCCCCTCCCGGCATCAGCGGGGCGCCATTGGGGCGTGTCCGGCGGACCACGCGCTAGGCGTCCGGCTCCCCCGGCGGCGGGAACCTGCGCTCGTTGCGGTCGATCTTCGCGTTCAGCGCGGCCAGCGGGTCGACCCCGAGCACCTCGCACAGCTGCAGCAGGTAGGCGAGGACGTCCGCGACCTCGTCCGTCACCCGGTGCGCGGTCTGCGGGTCGGCCATCACACGGGTCGACTCCTCGGGCGTCAACCACTGGAAGATCTCCACCAGTTCGGACGCCTCCACGCTGAGCGCGGCCACGAGGTTCTTCGGGGTGTGGTACGGCTGCCAGTTCCGGGCGGCCGCGAAGTCGGCCAGCCGCCGCTGGAGCCCGGCCAGGTCCGGATGTTCGGAGTCCTCTGTCACGGCACCAGGTCTACCACTGCCGCCCCAGGCACCCCGGCGGCCCAGGACGCGTCGCTCACCGCCGCGACGAGCCGGATGTGTCCGCGGCCGCACATCCGCGCCGCCCACCGCAGCAGCTCCGCCCGCTGCCGCGGGTCCAGCCCCCGGTCGAATCCGTCGGCGATCACCGTCAGCGCCTGCAGGGCCGCGGGCACCTCGCCCGCCGGGTCGGCCTCCAGCACCCCCGGCCCGGTCAGCAGCACCAGCGCCAGTGCCGCGTACCGCAGTTCGCCGTCCCCGAGCCGCTCGAACCCCGTGCGCACACCGCCCCCGCGCTCGAGCACCGCCCGTACCCGACCGTCGTCCACGGGCTCGGCGAGCACGTCGGCCACCGGTCCGGCGCATCCGGCGCGCACCGCCTCCACGAGCAGGGCGTGCCGCCGCCCGCACTCGGTACGGGTGCGCCACAGCACGTCGGCGAGGTTGTCGCAGCCGCGCAGCAGCCGACCGGCCCCGAGGGGCACGGGCTCACGCATCCGGCCCGGCAGCGGGTCGCAGGCGAACACCGAGCGCAGGGCGACCACCATCTGCTCGGCGGCGGCGAGGACCCGCAGCTGTCCGTCGGTCTTCCCGGCGACCCGCAGCGGCAGCAGCGCGGTGCCGAGCCGGTCGTCGGGCAGCGGCGCCCGGGTCACCGGGGACGAGCCGGCCGTGTGCCAGGCGGCCTGCACGGTGCGCCGCCCCGGGTCGCGCAGTGCGGTCTCCAGCAGGACCAGCCCGCCGGAGGTCAGCCGCTCGCCCACGACGCGCAGCTCGGGCTCCGCCTGAACGGCGAGGTCCAGGCGGACCCGGCCCTCGGGGCCGTCCGCAGTACAGCCGATGCGAAAGCCCCGGCGGCGCTGCGCGTCGGGCCGGGCGCGCTCGGGTACGCAGGCGACCGGGTCCGGGAAGACCTCGCCGAGTTCGGCACCGCCGCCCAGCCGGGCCAGGGCCTCGTAGGCGCGCAGCGCACTGCTCTTGCCGCTGCCGCTGGGCCCAGCGACGAGGGTGAGCGGTCCGAGCGGGAGGACCGCGCGACGGTGCGCGGCGAAGGCGGACAGCCGCAGCTCGGTGACGCTCGGGCGGTCCGAGTGCTCATGGCACCGGTCGCCCCCGGGAGAGGGGGATTCCGTAGCGGACGGGGCGGACGCGGCGGACGCGGCTGACACGGTCATATCCGGACCGTAGGGCGCCGGTCCCGGGCGGAACCGTTCCGCCCGGGGAGCCTTCCTACGATCGGGGGACGACCCGCCGCCACCGGAGCACCCGGGCGGACCGGCTCATGCGCCGGGCACCGCCGCCCCCTCCATCAGTCCGCTGACCTCGGTGCCGGGCGGCGTGAGCAGGAACACGTTGCGGTCCACCCGGTGCATCCCGCTGGCCAGGCCGAAGACGACGCCGGTGCTGAAGTCCAGGACCCGCTTGGCGACCTCCGTCTCGGCGCCGGTGAGGTCGAGCAGCACGGGCACGCCCGCCATCAGCGTCTCGGCGACGTCGCGGGCGTCCGCGAACACGTTGACCCTGAGGACGACGAAGCGACGCCGGGTCTCCGTGACGGCGTCCGGCAGCACGCGGTGGTCGACGGCGGACGGCCAGGCGTCCCGGCCCCGCAACGGCACGACCTGGGCGAGCCCCTCCCACTGTTCATCGGTGACGTCGTGGCTGTTCACCGGCTCCCCCCGACCTGACTCGTACTCATCGCCTGCACCAGCCAATTCTTACGCCATGTCACCCGTTCGGCCCAACAGCGACACGATGTGCGACGGACTCTTCCCGTTATTCCGGCCACGATCGCCGCGCACCGGCGAGCCAATCGCCCAGCGATCCCGGCCCGCCATGACAGGACATGTGCGGAACACCCCCGAGGTGACCTTGATCCGGTTCATGCCCGTACGAGGCTTGTTACCTCACTCACACCGGATTCTTCACTTCCGGCCATGTTCCGGTCACCGGCCACCCATAGCGTCCCGTGCCGTGCACTTGGCAGAACAGCAGCTGGTGACACCGGGCCGGCGAGCACCGCAGGCGATGTCCGTCCCGGAGGCACCCGCTCAGTGGCACCGCATCCTCACTCTGCTCGCCGACATCAGTCTGTTCATCGGCACCCGGTCGGTGTGGTCACAGGCCGCCTCGCACCGCCTCGCCGTGGCCGCGGCCGTCTCGCTCTGCTACGCCTCGATCCTGGTCTGCGCGGTGCTGGCCCTGGTGGTCCGGCGGGCGAGGTCGCTGGCCCGCCTGGACCTGTGCGTGCTCGTGACGGGCGTGACGCTCGCCCTGTGCGCGTGGGCCATGAACCACTCGGGCACCGACGAGGCGGTCCTCACCACCCAGGCGGCGAAGGAGCTGGTGGCCGGTCATGTGGTCTACGGGCAGCCGTGGCCCTGGCTCTTCCGGGACCACGGCATCGCGCTGACCCCGACGGTGTACGGCGGTTACGACTTCACCTACGGCTATCCCCCGCTGGCGGTGCTGCTGACCGCGCCGCTGCTCCGGCTGGGGCACGACGGCGCACCGGCGACGGCGGTGGCCACCGGCGCGCTCGTCGTCGGCACGGTCGTGCTGTGGCGGATGCTCCCGGCGCCGTGGCGGTCGGCGGCGACCATGGTGTGCCTCGGCTTCGGGTTCCTGCCCACGTACGGCCGGCAGGGCTACCCGGCGATCCTCGCCCTGGCGCTGCTGATTCCGGTGGTGGTGCGCTGGCCGCGGCTCGGACAGGGCGGGCGGCTCGGCCCGGCCGGCCTCGCGCGCGCCGCGTGTCTGGGCGCGGCCTGTGCGGCGCAGCAACTCCCCTGGTTCCTGGCACCGTTCCTGCTCACCGGGGTCTACGCCGTGCGCCGCGGTGAACTGGGCGGCCGCCGGGCCGCGCTGGTCGTCCTGCGGGTCCTGGGCGTCGCGGTCGCCGTATGGCTGCTGATCAACGTCTACTTCGTCGTGCACGAGCCGGACACCTGGCTGGAGGGCATCGCGCTGCCGCTGACGCAGGGCGCGGTGCTGCACGGGCAGGGCCTGGTGGACATCTCGCTGTACTTCACCGACGGCAGCGACCGTCTGGACTGGTACGGGCACGCCAGCCTGCTGCTGGCCGCGGCCCTGCTGGCCGTGTTCGTGCTCTTCGTACGGCGTCTCGGCCCGGCGGCGGCCGTCCTGCCCTGGTGCGCCTTCTTCGTGGCGACCCGTTCCCAGGACGGTTACTACCTGATGATGACCCCGCTGTGGCCGGCGGCCGCGATCACCGCGCCCGCTGCGGAGTTCGCCGGGGCGTGGCAGCCGCGTCCACGTCCGCTGTCCGGGCCGTACCGGCGGCCGGCCCGGATCGCCGCGGTCGTCCTGCTGGCCGTGCCCACGCTGGTCAGCGCGACGGTCGCCGCGACGGGCGAGCCCCCGCTGGACATGCGGCTCACGGCGGTGCAGCCGTCCTCCGCCGCCCATGTCACACGGCTGAGTCTTCAGGTCACCAACACCGGCGGCAGCGCGCTCACGCCGCACTTCATGCTCACCACGGGCCAGGGCATGGGCAAGTTCTGGTCCCTCGTGCGGGGGCCCGCCACCATCCCCGCGCACAGCACGGCCCGTATCGAACTCCGGGCGCCCGACGGGCGGTTCGCCGTTCCGCGCCCCGGCGTCCGCGTCCGCCTGCGCGCCTTCACACCCGACCCGCAGACACTGTCCAGTCGGGACGTACGGCTGACGGTGCCGAAGAGCGGCTGAGAGGGCGTCCGCGCGGCGCAGCGAGTGAGTCTCCAGCGGGGCTGCAGGCCGGGTCGGGCAGCCTGGGGGCGAGGGCGGCCACCGGGGCGGCGCTCGGAAGGAGTACTCATGTCTCAGCCGGTCGGGACGCTGCCGCACCAGGTCAGCGGGGACCTCTACGCCGAGGTGCAGACCTTCTACGCACTGCAGATGCGGCGGGTGGACTCGCTCGACATCGAGGGGTTCGCCGACACCTTCACCGACGACGGGGAGGTGGTGCACGCGGGAGGGCAGCGGCAGCGGGGGCGCGCGGAGATGATCGCCGGCATGCGGGCGAACCTGCCGCGTTATCAGGACATGGCCGTCCGGCACTGGTTCGGGCACCTGCTGATCGAGACCGACCCCGCGGACGCCGACGTGCTGCGGGTCTCCTACTACACCCTCGTCACGCAGGTCGACCGCGAGGGCAGGGTCGGTTTCCAGCCCACCTTCACCGTCGAGGACGAGCTCGTACGGCGCGACGGCCGGCTGCTGACCCGGTCCCGGGTCATCCACCGTGACGCCCCGGCCGCACAGCCCGTCGCCGCCTCCTGACGTGACCGGACGGCCGCGACGAGGGAAGGGGCCCCACGAGCGGGGCCCCTTCCTCTTGCGGTGGCACTCAGGCGTGGCAGGCGGGCAGTCCGCCGTGGTACTCCGCCATCTCCTGGAACGGCGTCAGCACGTCCATCCGCGCCCCCGGCGCCAGCCCGTCCAGCTCCGCGTACGCCCGGTGCAGATTGCCCACCAGGCGTTCGGGGTCGACGAGGCCCGCGTACGGACCCGGTCCCGAACGGCGCGCCGTCTGCAGCGGGGTCAGCCCGTCGCGGGCGCCCTCCTCCGCGAGCCGCCGGAGCCGGCGCAGGTACTCCTCGGTGGCGTCGAGCAGCTCCGTGCCGCCCACCGGGCCGTGCCCCGGCACCACCGTCCGCGGACGCAGCGACCGCATCCGGTCCAGTGCCCGCAGCGAACCGGAGACCGTGCCGAACAGGACGAACGGCGTCACCCCGGACCAGACGACGTCCCCGGTGAACAGCACCGAGCGCTCCGGTATCCAGGCCACCACGTCGTTCGCGGTGTGGGCCGGCCCCACATGGAGCAGTTCCACCCGCAGATCCCCGGCCCGCAGGGTGAGGGAGTCGGTGAAGGTGAGCGTCGGCAGTACCAGCGGGGTCTCGCCCCACTCCACGTCCGGCCACAACTGACGCAGGCCAAGGCCCGCCTCGGCCGAGTCGGCGCGGGTGCCCTCGTGCGCGACGACCACGGCGCGCGGCACGAACTGCCCGTTGCCGAAGGTGTGGTCGCCGTGGAAGTGGGTGTTGACCACATAGTCGGCCCCCTGGGGGGCGACCCGTTCCACCTCCGCCCGCAGCCGCCGGGCGCGGCTCTCGGTGGCCGCCGTGTCGACCACGACGGTCAGGCCCTCGCCGACCACGACACCCGCGTTGTTCAGGCACCAGCCGCCGTCCGGCTGGACGAAGGCGTACACCCCGTCCGCCACACGTTCCAGCGTGCCCCGGCCACCGGCCCCTTGTGCGACTGCTGCTGCGGCCACCCCGGTGATTCCGTCCCCGGTCACGCCGCCTCCGGCCGCGGGACCGGCAGCCGGCCGAAGCGGCCCTGGTGGAACACGAGCGGGTCGGGGCCGGCCGTGCCGTCCGACAGGGCCACCACCCGGCCGATCAGCAAGGTGTGGTCACCCGCCGTGTGCTCGGCGTCCAGGACGCACTCGAAGTACGTCTCCGCCGCCGGGATCACCGCGTTGCCGGTGACTCCCTCGACCGCGGCCAGGCGCAGCATCGCGGCCTGGCCCTCCGAGCGGTCCGGCCGGCAGAACTCCTGCGCCAGGTCCCGCTGCCGCTCCGTCAGCACGTTCACCGCGAAGCTCCCGGCCCGCGAGATGCGCGGGCGCATCCGGCCGTCGGCCTTGACGGAGATCAGAAGGAGCAGAGGGGCGAGGGACACCGAGGTCAGACTGTTCAGCGTCATCACGATCGTGTCGTCGGCGCTGCCCTGCGTCAGCAGGGCGACACCGGTGGGGAACCGGCCCATCGCGGACCGGAACGCGGCCACGTCGGGTTCGGTGAGCACTGCGCCTGCAGCTGTCATGTCCGGTGCTCCGTCTCTTCGCTTCCACGAGTGGGTTGTTGCCGGGGTTCTCAGTAGTTGCCGAGGCCACCGCAGACGTTCAGCGCCTGCGCGGTGATGGACGCGGCGAGGTCGGAGGCCAGATAGCCGACCAGGCCCGCGACCTCTTCCGGGGTGCTGTAACGGCCCAGCGGGATCTTCGCGTTGAACTTCTCCTGGATCTCCTGCTCACTGACGCCGTAGTGGCCCGCGTAGCCCTGGCGCACCCGCTGCGCCATCGGCGTCTCGACGTACCCCGGGCACACGGCGTTCACCGTGATGCCGGTCTTCGCGAGCTCCTTGCCCACCGCCTTGGTGAAGCCGATCACCCCGTGCTTGGACGCCGAGTAGGGCGCGGCCAGCTCCACGCCCTGCTTGCCGCCGGTGGAGGCGATGTTGATGACCCGGCCCCAGTCGCCCTCGCGCATCCGGCCGGTGCTCAGCACCTCACGGGTCACCCGGAAGGTTCCGTTGAGGTTGGTCTCGATCACGTCGTCCCAGAGCGAGTCCTCCAGTTCGGCGGTGACACCGCCGCCGCCCCGGCCCGCGTTGTTCACCAGGATGTCGATGCGTCCGTACCGGTCCACGGCGGCCCGTACGGCGGTGCGGATCGCCTCGACCGAGGTGACGTCGCACACGGTGCCGTCCACCTCCAGGCCCTCCTTCCGCAGCCGCTTGACCACGGTGCGCACGCTCTCCTCGCCGCGCGCCACGCCGAAGACGGCGACACCCCGGCGGGCCAGCAGCTCGGTCACCGCGAGCCCGATCCCGCTGGTGGCGCCGGTGACGAACGCCACCCGTCGTACCGCGTCTGTCATGGTGCTCTCCCGTTCGGTCGTCGACTTCTGCCCGGCGGTTCGGCAACGACCGTGACGGCGCCGCCTCGGTCCCGGGTCGACGAGGGATGGAGCGGTGCTCGGGCCCGGCCCCCCAGCGGTGCCCGGGGCCGGCCCTCCCGCCGTGCTCGGGGGCCCTCCAGCCGTGCTCGACGCGGGACCTAGTGGCGGGGGCGAGCGTGGTCGGCGTTCCCCGCCGCGCCCGGGGACCCCGGGGGACACCGGGCACCCGGGGCCCGGCCGGGACACCCGGCACCGGGAAACCCCCGGAGACACCCGGCGAGACCGAGCGAGGAGGCCCCGTGCCCGAACAACCGCAGAACCTGCCCGACGTACGGAAGTCGGTGACCGTGGCGGCCACCCCGAAGGAGTGCTTCGCCGTCTTCACCGAGCGGCCCAAGGACTGGTGGCCGCCGTCCCATGTGCTGGTCAGGAAGGAGCGGGCCGGACTCGCCTTCGAACCGGGCGTGGGAGGCCGCTACTACGAGTGGGACGTGGACGGCAACGAGAAGACCTGGGGCCGGGTGCTGGAGTGGGAGCCGGGCCGCCGGCTCGCCATGACCTGGCGCATCGACCCCAACTGGCAGTCCATCGACGACGACGAGCGGGCCAGCGAGATCGAGGTCGACTTCGAGCCCGTCGACGCCCGGCGCACCCGCGTGACACTCGCCCACGTCAGGCTGGACAAGCACGGAGAGGGCGCCGAGCGGATCTTCAAGGCGCTGGACGGTCCCAGCCCCGGCGAGACCCTGGAGCTGTTCGCCCGGGCCATCGGGAACGGGGACCGGTCATGACCGTCACCAGTGTCGGCCGCGGCAGCGGCGAGATACGCACCGACACCGGTCTGCGCCAGGCCGCGGAGAAGGCCCGCGACCTCGCCGGCCGGCACGCGGCGGACGCCGACGCCGCACGCGCCCTGACCCCCGAGGTGGTCGACGCGCTGCGCGAGGCCGGGTTCGCCCGCCACTTCGTGGCGTCCCGGTGGGGCGGCACCGAGGGCTCCTTCGCCGAACTGACCGAGTCGGTCGTCACGGTGGGCGAGGGCTGTGCCGCCGCCGCGTGGTGCGCCTCGCTGTGCGCCTACTCGGCACGGTTCGCCGCCCATCTGCCCGAGCGGGGCCACGAGGCGCTGTGGGGCGAGGGCCCCGACACGGTCGTGGCCACCGCCCTGATGCCGGCCGGCCGCGCGCGGCGGACGGACGAGGGCTGGCGGCTGAGCGGCCGGTGGGCCTACGTGAGCGGGATCGACTTCGCCCACTGGGCCCTGGTGTGCGCCGCGGTGGACGGCGGCAACGGCGACGGGCCGCCCCGGATGCACTTCTTCGCGCTGCCCCGCGGCACGTACACCGTGCGCGAGACGTGGGACAGCGTCGGCATGCGTGCCACCGGCAGTCACACGGTCGTGGTCGAGGACGTGCTCGTACCGGAGCATCTGTCCTTCGACCGCGCGGACATGCTGTACGGCCGCAACGCCACGTCGGACGTCGCCTCCCACAACGTGCCCTTCCAGGCGGTGGGCGGGCTCACCTTCATCGCCCCGGTCGTCGGCGCGGCCGTCGGGGCGCTCGGGGCCACCGCCGGTCTCCTCACCGGCAGGCGGCGCAACCAGACCGGCGAGCTGAAGGCGGTGCGCGCCTCCGGCCGGATCGACGCGGCCCGGCACCTGGTCGCCCAGAACGCCCAGGTCCTGGACACCCGCGAGTTCACTCCCGAGGCCATGGCGCGCAACGAACGCAACGCCACGTTCTCCGCCGAGCTCCTGCAGGAGGCCGTCGCCCTGCTGGTCGGCGCGGCCGGCACCGGCGGCCTGGGCGAGGGCCACGCGCTGCAGCGCTTCTGGCGGGACATCACGTCCGCGACGAGCCATGTCGCGCTCCAGTACGACACCGCCGCCCGCAAGAACTACGGGGCGGTGCTGCTCGGCTCCGAGGTCTGAGGGGTCCTCGGGTTCCCGGGAAGGGCCGCGTCCGGGTCGATGAGGCCCCGGACGCGCCGGGAGACGGGGAGGGGGTGCCGGGGACCACAGGGTCCCGGGCGCCCCCTTCTCGCAGGTGCCGCGGTCTCCGGGGCGAGGTCGAGAGCGGGGCGAGCGCGCCTCCATCGTCCCTTCCTACGGTGAGGCGTGACCGTAGTGACCCAAGCGGAGGTGTCATCGTGACTGCCCCTCAGACGGAGTCGGACGTCTTTCCCTTCACCGGCTCGTCCTATCGCTGCCCCGCACCGCAGTACGCGCGGCTGCGCGCCGAACAGCCCGTGGTGAAGGTGCCGACCGCGGGTGGTGTGGACGCCTGGCTGGTGACCCGGTACGACGACGTGCGCCGGCTGTCGGCCGACCCGCGGCTCAGCCGGGCCCTGGCCTGCGGACCGCACGCACCCCGGATCGGCGGGACGATGCACACCACTCCCGAGATGATCATTTCACTGGACTCGCCCGAGCACTCCCGGTTGCGCAAACTGGTCGCCGGGGCCTTCACCCTGCGCCGGGTGGAGCGGATGCGGGCGAACGTGCAGAAGGTCGCGGACGAGCTGCTGGACGACATGCAGGCCAAGGGCGGCACGGTCGACCTGGTGCAGCAGCTCGCGCTGCCGCTGCCGCTGACCGTGATCGGCGAGCTGCTGGGCGTTCCGTCCCAGGATCTGCGGACGTTCGAGAAGTGGGCCCGCGCCTTCGCCACCGTCGACGACCGGGCGGGCGGTGAGGCGTCGCTGGCCGGCCTGGCCAAGCTGAGCGAGTACATCGTGGGACTGATCGCCGACAAGCGCGGCAATCCCGCCGACGACATGCTGTCCGAGCTGATCGCGGCCCGCGACAACGACGACCGGCTCAGCGAACCGGAGCTGGTCACCTTCGGCTTCACGCTGATCGGCGCCGGATTCGACACCACGGCGAACCAGCTCGCCAACTCGGTGCTCGCGCTGCTGGTGGACGCCCGCGACCAGTGGCGGTCGCTGGTGGAGGACCGTGGCCGCATCCCCACGGCCGTCGAGGAACTCCTGCGGCACGTCAACCTGTTCGCGACCGACACCTCCGGCTTCCCGCGGATCGCGGCCGAGGACATCGAGGTCGGCGACGTGACCATCCGCAAGGGTGACGCGGTGCTGCTGTCGCTCGCCTCCGCCAACCGCGACGAGACCGTCTTCCCCGACGCCGCCCGGCTGGACCTGGCCCGTACGCCCAACCCCCACATCTCCTTCGGGCACGGCATCCACTACTGCCTGGGCAAGCACCTGGGCCGGATGGAGATGGAGATCGCCCTGGACGGCCTGGTCCGCCGCTTCCCGGACCTGCGCCTGGCCGTGCCGGAGAGCGAACTGCCCTGGCACTCCGGCGAGATCAACCACACGCTCACCAGCCTCCCGGTCGTGTGGGGGGACTGAACCGCCCGGCGCCGAAGCCGGCAGCGACAGCTGGTCCCGGTCACCGCGAGGGTGACCGGGACCAGCTGTCGCTGCCGGCTTCGGCGCGGATGCCCGCGCGCACCGCCGGATCAGCCGGCGTTCTTGACCGGCCCCATGACCGCGAACCGCGCGCCCTGGTCGTCGGCGACGAGCGCCGAGCGCCCGAACGGGCTGTCCGACGGCTCGCGGGTCACGCTGCCGCCCAGCTCCCTGACCTTCGCCGCGGCCAGGTCGGTGTCCTCGACGGAGAAGTAGACCAGCGCGTGGGGCGGGACCTCCGCCGGGATGAACGGGCCCATCTGCAGACGGCCCGCGACGGGCTGCTGGGCGCCGGGCAGGAAGAACAGCTTGAAGTCGAACTCGGTGCCCTCGGAGATCTGCTGCCCGGTGAAGCCGAACACCGACTCGTAGAACGGGTCGACGGTCTCCTTGTCGCGGGTGTAGATCTCCGGCCAGAAGAAGGAGCCGGGGACGCCCTGCACCTCGAAGCCGGCCCGGGTGCCCGGCTGCCAGGCGCCGAAGGCGGCTCCGCCGGGGTCGACGGCCAGCAGCAGGGTGCCCGCGTCGGCGATGGGGAACGGGCCCGCGGCGACCTTGCCGCCGGCCTCTCCGATACGGCGGGCCAGGGCCTCGGTGTCGGGCGTGGAGAAGTACAGGTTCCAGGCGGCGGGGGCGCCCTCCTGGGCGGGGGCCAGGGCCGAGACGTTCCTGCCGTCCTTCAGGGCAGGCGTGTAGTGGCCGAACTCGGCGGCGCCGGGCTCGAAGGTCCAGCCGAACAGCTCGCCGTAGAAGTACTTGCCGGCCTCCAGGTCGGGAACGGTCAGGTCCACCCAGCAGGGGGCTCCGGCCTCGAACGTCGTCATCTCATGCCTTTCCAGGTCGCGTTGGGGGTGGGTGCAAAAACGTCAGGGACGGGTGGACCGTATCCGCGCGGCCTGGAGCCCCGGACGAGCGGCGCCCGCGTCCGGCTCGTGCGGAGCCGGACGCGGGCGCTGGGCCGGGCCGGGGCTCGGGGCCCCGGAATCGGATCAGGGTGCGGTGTCGGACACCCGGGTGGCGGTGCTGCTCACCGTGATCGGGCCCTGCGGCTCGCCGCCGGGGCTGGTGGTGACGAAGGCGTACGCGTGGGTCGAGAAGGTCTTGCCGACGATCCGGCCCATGTGCACGGCCTGGACGACGCCCAGGTAGGCGCCGTCGGAACGGCCGGGGTGGGTGACGTAGAAGGCGAAGGTGCCGTTGCCGTTCTCGTTCCAGAAACCGTGTGCCTCGTACTGCGGCCGGCCGTTGGTGTCCGGCGGGCCCTCGGCGGACAGCTTGTGGTCGGCGTGGAAGATGAAGCGGGGTGTGGTGCTCGTCGTGCCGCCGTCGGGCGTGACGATGGTGACCGTCAGGTCCCACACGCCCTCCAGTGACGGACAGCTGTGGTGTCTGGCGTGGGCACCGGCGGGCGCCGGCTCGGCCATGGCGCCGGTCGCCCCCGCCCCGCCGACCGCCGCGATCAGCAGCAGCCAGACGGCGAGCAGGCGCAGGGTCAGCGTCCCGCGGGTGCGGCCGACGCGCTGCGCCGGGGCCGCTTCTGTCTCAGGCATGAACGGACAACCTCTCCTTGGTGATCGGTGGTGTACGCACGTAGGTCTTGAAGCCGAAGTCCGGCCGCAGGGCCTCCTCGGGGGACAGCTCGGTCCCCGAGGCGAGCAGGCGCCTGGCTATGCCGTGGTCGGCCGGCCGGCCGACCGACTCCACCGCGGCCAGCCGGCCCCGGCGGAAGCAGAGGACGGAGAAGGAGGCGGACTCCGGTTCTCCGTGCACCACGGTCTCGTCGTGCCCCGCACCCAGCCCGGCGATCTGCAGCCGGACGGGACCCTGTTCGGACCAGAACCAGGGAACGGCGGTGTACGGCACCGGTTCGCCGCAGATCGCGGCGGCCACGCAGCGGGCCTGGTCGGAGGCGTTCTGCACCGACTCGAGCCGCACGTGGCGGCCCGCCGAGGCGCTGGGGAAGCGGGCGCAGTCCCCCACCGCGAACACGTCCGGGTCGCCGGTGCGCAGCTGCCGGTCGACCACGATGCCGTCCCCCACCCCCAGACCCGCCGTGGCGGCCAGTTCGGTGTTCGGCAGCACCCCGACCCCGACGACGACCACGTCGGCGGGGATCCGTTCGGCGACGTCCAGCTCCACGACGCGCACCCGACCGGCCGCGTCCCCCCGCAGGGCGGTCACCTCCCGGCCCAGCAGCACCCGCGCGCCGGTGCGGCGCAGCCGGTCCACCAGCCAGCCGGACGTGACGGGGGTCAGGGCTCGCCCCAGGGCCCGCCCCTGGACCTCCACCACGGTCACGTCGTGCCCCAGCGCCCGTGCGGTCGCGGCGAGTTCCAGCCCGATGAAACCGGCGCCCACTACGACCAGCTGCAGCGGTGGGCCGCTCAGGCGGCCGCGCAGTTCGTCGGCGTCGGCGAGCGTCCGCAGCGACAGCACCCCCGACAGCGAGGCCGCGCCGGGCACGGGCAGGGTGCGGGGCCGGGCCCCGGTCGCCAGCACCAGACGGTCGTAGGGCAGTGACAGGCCGGACGCCAGCAGGATCGTGCGGAGGTCCCGGTCGATCGCGGTGACCCGGTCACCGGTGACGAGGCCGATGTCCTGGGCGGCGAAGTAGGACAGCGGGCGCAGTTCGAGCTCGTCGCCGGTGGTGGTGCCCGACAGGTAGCCCTTGGACAGCGGCGGGCGCTGATAGGGCGTGCCGGGCTCGTCCCCGATCAGCGTGATCCGGCCGTCGTAGCCGCGGGCCCGCAGCGCGGCGGCGGTCTCCAGACCGCCCTGGCCGGCGCCGACGACGACCACTCCCCGGGCGGCCATCAGCTCTGCGCCCGCGGCAGGTGGACGACGAGTCCGTCGATGGCGTCGGAGACCGGCAGCTGGCAGCTGAGCCGGCTGTGCTCGGTGCGCTCGCAGGCGGTGCCGTACAGCACGTCGTCCTCGACGCTGTCCATCGCGGGCAGCGACAGGGTGTTGGCCTCGTCGACGTAGACATGGCAGGTGCCGCACTGGGCGGACCCGCCGCACTGGGCCTCGATGCCGTCGACGTTGTTGAGTTTCGCACCGCGCATGACCGTGTTGGGCGCCTCGACGTCGACGACGGTGACGGTGCCGTTGGGATGCTTGTAGGTGATTTTGGCCATGGCGCTCTCCTCGTGGATGTCCGGCCGGCCGTGCGGAGATACGGGACGGGACTGTGCCGACGGTTCCTGGGATGCGGGTGGAGCAGCCCTCGACAGTGGCGGAATCCGAGCGTCCCGCTCCACCCGACCGCGATCCGCGTTCGATCGCGGGGGCCGAGCGTGCCGCCATGACCGCAGGAACCCTCTCCGCCACCGCCGCGCCCACCGCGGCGGAACACCGGCTCCGTCTGATCCTGTTCGCCTGCTGCCTGGGCCAGTTCATGAACGTGCTGGACGCCTCGGTGGTGAACGTGGCCCTTCCGGTCGTCGCCCGGGACCTGGGCTTCGACCGGCACAGCCTGCACCTGGTCAACAACGCCTACACCGTTGTCGTCTGCGGCTTCCTGCTGCTGGGGGGCAGGCTGGCGGACGTGTTCGGGCAGCGCCGGGTGCTGTTGTCGGGTGCCGCCCTGTTCACCCTGGCCGGCACCGTCGGAGGAGCGGCGGACAGCCCCCTCACCCTGGTGCTGGCCCGGGCCTTCCAGGGGCTGGGCGCGGCCGTCATGGCACCGGCGACGCTCACCGTGCTGAGCGCGACCTTCACCGAACCGGCCCGGCGGGCGAAGGCGTTCGGCTGGTGGAGCGCGGTGTCGGGAGCCGCGGGAGCGATCGGGGTGCTCGCCGGGGGCGTGATCACCGAGTACGCGTCGTGGCGCTGGGTCCTGCTGGTCAACACGCCGATCGGGATCCTGCTGTGCGCCGCCGTCCGCTGGGTCGTCCCCGAGTCCCCGGCGCGCGGGCGGGGGCGGGGGCGGGGGCGCGGCCTGGATCTCCCCGGCGCGGTCACCGTCACGCTCGGGCTGATGGCGGCCGTCCACGGCGTGTCCCAGGCGCACGAGTACGGCTGGGGGTCGGCGCACGTCGTGGTGCCGCTGGCCGCGGGCGCGGCACTGCTGGCGGCGTTCCTGCTGATCCAGGCCCGGTACGCCTGTCAACCGCTGGTGCCGCTGGGCGTGTTCCGCAACCGGTCGCTGGCCGCCGCCAACCTCGTCGCCTTCTTCGCGGTCGCGGCGCTGTTCAGCACCTTCTACTTCCTCACCCTGCTGCTGCAGCAGGTGCTGGGCTACAGCCCGCTGCGCACCGGGCTCAGCTATCTGCCGCTGTCGGCCGGGCTCGCGCTGGGCGGCTGGGGCGTGTCCTCGCTGGTGCCCCGCACCGGTCCGCGGCCGGTCCTGCTGGGCGGGCTCGCGCTGTCGAGCGCCGGCCTGCTGTGGCTCGCCCAGGCGGGGCCCGGCGCCGGTTATGCCGGGGACGTGCTCGGGCCGCTGCTGCTGCTCGGCTTCGGCATGGGCGGGGTGCTCAATGCCACCACGAACGCCGCCACGGCCGGTCTGCCCGCCCACCAGGCGGGCCTCGCCTCCGGTCTGCTCAACACCACCCGCCAACTGGGCAGCGCCGTCGGCCTGGTGACGCTGGCGGCGCTGTCCTCGGCCCGCATCGACGGCCGGGCCGCGGGGGCGGCCCAAGCCGCCGCGTCCCGCACGGCGCTCGCGGCCGGTTACGGCTTGGCCCTGACCGGCGCCGCGCTGTTCGCCGCCCTCGGTCTGGTGGCGGCGCTGGCGGTCCCGGTCCGGAAGCGTTCCAGGCCCTCTCGAGGCGGTACCGAGACGCTGACCTCCTGACGAGAGCGGAGGTTAGCAGTGGTCAACGAGTTCTCCACACAGCGGCCGCAGTGGTCGCCCGCCCCGCACGACGAGCGGCTCGAACACGCGACGATCGAGGTGCCCCGCGACTACACCGACCCCGGGGGCGAGCGGATCACGCTCGCCCTCAGCCGCCGTCGCGCCACCGACCCGGGGCGGCGGCGCGGCGTGCTGCTGGCCGTCAACGGCGGCCCCGGCGGCGACTGGGGACTCGGCCGGGCACTGCCCGACAAATACGCCGGCACCCCCCTGCACGAGGTGTACGACCTGATCGGCTTCGACCCGCGCGGCACCGGCGACTCCACCCGGCTGTACGCCGACGTCACCGTCCCGCGGGCCCCCTTCGACTCCCGGCCGCCGGACAGCGCCTTCGAGACGCTCGCCGAGGACATGCGGCAGCGGGAACTGGGCTGCGCCCGGGCGGGCGGTGAGCTGCGCCGGCACATCAGCACCCGCAACACGGCCCGGGACATGGACGTGATCCGGGCCGTCCTCGGCGAGGAGCGGATCAGCTTCGTCGGGTACGCGTACGGCGCCTACGTCGGGGCCGTCTACGGCAGCATGTTCCCCGACCGCCTGGACCGCAGCGTCCTGGACTCCTGCGTGAACCCCGACTGGACCTGGCGCGAGCAGTTCCTGTGGCAGGGCGACGCCGTGCAGCGCAACGTCGACCAGTGGGCCGCCTGGACCGGCGAGCGGCACGGCCACTTCGGGCTGGGCACCGGCCCCGCCCAGGTGCTCGCCGGGGTGGAGGAGCTGGTCGCCCGGCTGGAGCGGCTGCCGCACGGGATCCAGTTGCGCACCCTGCTCGACGGCGCGGTGGGCAACCGGGCCGCCGACCGCGGCCAGTGGGCCGAACTCGGCATCCTGCTGGGCGGGTTGCGTGAGGCGGCCGCCGAGGACAACGCCGCCGCCTGCCGCGCCCTGCTCTCCCAGCAGGGCACCTGGCGCCCGGCGGACAGCGAGGGCGAGCAGCGCATCGGCGTCCTGGAGGCCATCACGCTGGAGCACGCCTGGCCGGCCGATCTGGAGGTCTATTACCAGGACATGCGGGACTTCCGCAAGCGGTTCCCCTACGGCTACGGCGTGCTGCGCGCCCAGCCGTGGGTCGGTGCCTTCCGCGCCTTCGAGGCCCCGGAGGCGCCCACGGTCCTCGAACGCGCCGGCTACCCGGTCGGCCTGGTCGTCCAGGCCGACGGCGACCCGATGGACCACTACGCGGGCGGGGTGGCCATGGCCGAACGGCTCGGCCACCACCTGCTGACCGTGGAGGACTCCGGGGAGCACGAGGTGTACGTCCTCGGCGCCAACCCACACGTCGACGCACTCGTCCACCGCTACCTGGTCGACGGGGAGTTGCCCCCGCCCCGCATCTCCTGCCCGGGCCGGACCTCGCGCCCGGATGTTGCGGCGGACGCGGTCTGACCTCCCGGCGGACAGCGCCCGGCGGCGGCGAAACGCGGCACCGGGGCGGGCCGTCGCCCCGATGCCACGGCCGCTTCGAACATGCTGAAGCCCCGGAGAGCGGTTCTCCGGGGCTTCACGGTTACCGACCCTGGTGGGGACAGAGGTGTGGACGACCGCTCACCAGGCGACCGGCAGCTCCCACAGGCCGTAGATCACGGCGCCCTCCTTGCGGGGGATCTCCAGGAACGGCTTGGCGAGGTGCAGGGTGGGGATCCGCTGGAACAGCTTGCTCCATACGATCTCCAGCTCCAGCCGGGCCAGGTCCGCGCCGATGCAGTGGTGCACCCCGTGCCCGAAGCCGAGGTGCTTGCGGCTGCCGCGGGTGATGTCCAGCTTCTCCGGCTCCGGGAAGACCTCCGGGTCGCGGTTGGCGGCCAGGCCCAGGCACAGGATGCCGTCGCCCCTGCGGATGACCTGCCCGCCGATCTCGATGTCCTCGAGCGCCACCCGGGGTACGGCCGTGTCGCCGATGGTGGCGAACCGGACCAGCTCCTCCACGGCCGGCTTGACCAGGGACGGGTCGTTCAGCAGCAGCTCCAGCTGGTCGGGGTTCTCCAGCAGGCAGGCGGTACCCAGCGATATCTGGCTCGCGGTGGTCTCGTGGCCGCCGTTCATCAGCAGCCGCACCATGTTGAACAGGTCGCGGTCGGTGTACTCCTCGCCGGAGGCCGCGTAGTCGGCCATGGCCCGGCTCAGCAGGTCCTCGCCCGGCTGCACCTTCTTCAGCTGGATGAGCTCGCTGATGTACGCGTTCACCTCGACGATCGCCGCCTGCCGCTCCTCGGTGGTGCTGTGGCCGCCGAGCAGCGCCGTGCCGTGCTTGATGAAGAAGTCGTGCTGGTCCTGGGGGATGCCGAGCAGCTCGCAGATCACCGTCATGGGCACGGCCAGCGAGAACACCCGGTGGAAGTCCGCGGGGGGCGTCATCCGCAGCAGCTTCTCCAGGTGGTCGTCGACGATCTCCTCGATCCGCGGGCGCAGCCGCTGCACCTGCCGGTTGGTGAAGGTCAGGGCGGCCCTGCGGCGGGTGCTGCTGTGCGCCTTGCCGTCGTAGCCGATGAAGGAGGTCTCGGTGCGGTACTCCGGCGGGGCGACGAAGTAGAAGGGGAAGTTGGCGTGCTTGCGGGAGGCGCTGACCCGGGGGTCGGTGAGCAGCTGCTTGATCGTGTGGTAGCCGGTGACCGTCCAGATCCGGAGCCCGGAGCCGTCCAGCGTGACCTGGGAGACGTCCTTGTGGATCATCTCGGTGTATTCCCGCGGCGGTGTGAAGGGGCACTGCCGCTGGTACGGGAACGTCTTCGTCGGCGTCGTCTCCGTCTGTTCGGCGGCGCCCGGTTCTATGGCACTGGTGGTCACGGTGAGTCCTTCCGGTTCCTGACGGTCTGTTGGGTTGCGGGCACGACAGGGGCCAGGGCCTGGGCCCTGGAGGGCCTGGGCGGTGTCGTTCGGATCACCGCGGACCCGGGGTGATCCAGACGACGCCCCCTAGTGCCCCGGCAGGCAACGTTCGCCCGTCAAGGAGTGACGTCCGGTGCGTGCTCTCGGCGTGCCGGCCGGAAGTCCTCGTACTGGACGTACT